>NZ_JAAGPC010000236.1:0-10627 GCF_017104595.1 Burkholderia sp. Tr-20390
TGGCAAGCGGCGCGGCCTGCGCCGACGTGCCGGCCGCGCCGCTTGCCTGCGCGTGGGCGAGCTGCGGTGCAACGAACCCGTCGATTGCGGCGACGGACATCAGGATGCTTGCCGCCAGCGCGGCCAGTGAACGCTTCGTCATACCCCACTCCAGTTATTTCGGTGAACTTAGCACGTCAGTTCGAGATGGTTTTTCCGGCCCGGATCGCGCCGGGCCGCCCACTGCATCAATTCAGATTGAACGAAAACGGAACCTGGACCCGTACCGACTGGCCCTGCGCGACGCACTTGAAGCGCTTCACGGTGTTGAAGGCAGCACGATCGAGGATCGGATCAGCCGACTGCGCCACACGCTCGTTCGTGATGTTCCCTTCCGCATCCACGACGAACTCGATCGTCACGTCGCCGGTGATGTTGTTTTCCTGCGCCTCTTTCGGATACTGGATCGACGCGCGAAGCGTGTCCGAATTCGGGCAGACCACCCCCACGTCATGGCTGACGGGCTTGGCCGGCGCGGGAGGCGCCACGACCGGCGCCTGCACGGCGGGTGCGGACGGTACCGGGGCCGACTGATGCGTGATCGTCGCCTGCGGCGGCGCCTGCACCGGCACCTCCGGCGGCGGGACGAACGGCGGCGGCGGCGGCGCGAATTTCGGCGGCGGGAGCTTGACCACGGGCATCGGCGGAGGCGGCGGCGGCTTGACCGGCTCGATGATGCGGGTTTCGATCGGGTGCTGGATCACCTGCACGACTTTCGTCGCGAGTCCGTTGAGCAGCGCGTAGATCAGCACGACATGCAGCACCAGCACGATTCCGATGCCGCCGAACCGGCGTACCGGATTCTGTTGCTTCTTGCCGAACTCTCGCGGACGGCCCAGCGTAGCCAGTCCGCTGTTCGACGTAGCCAGACGTTCTTCGACTTTCATGCCCACTATCCATCCCCCAAGCGATTCGCCCAGTTTCGGATCGCTGCCGGCGGCGAAGCCAGGTCGGCATCGCCACCGCATCAATCCGAACATTTCATTTCAAATTCAATTAGCAATACGAATTGAAAGAATTCAATTCGAATGCCAATTCATTCTTTTTCAAGGAATCGTTCCGGCCGGCGCGGCCCGGTTATGCACCGGAAAAAACGCGCCAGCACGTTCAGGCAATTGTCAGCTGAGCGGGCGGCACCTTACATTTCGTATGACGACCCGCCGTTCGTTACACGGTGATGTCAATGGCGCCGTTCACTTGGGTGCAGACAATAGCAAGGAAAAAATTTTGACGTCAAACTTTATTTGATGCCCGAATACAAAGTTTGGAGGGTTTATTCAAATAATATTCCGGTAAGCACAAACCAATCTTTTATTATAAAAACGGTAATTGAATTGTATGGATATATGCGAAAACGGATATTAATCTGTTTCGACATAAATATCGGCATATTTCCCGCGCCGCACCAAAATGGGCTGCGCCGGAAGCGACCGGCAGCATACGCCCCTCCCCGCATCGGTCGTCGGATACGCTTGATCAACTGACTCGAACCGGCCGACACCGCGCCCTCGGAACGTCCGAAACACTGCGGATATCCGGAAATTTGATCTGCAATACGATGCAAATTTTCATGATGGCCCGGCACTCGACGAAACTCCGCAACAATTTCGCACATCGAATTAAATATCGCCCGACCACTTTCCGCCTCGATACGCGGCCGCGTCAGACACGCACCTACCAGCGCCCTTTCCCCGCGCGCGTCACGAGTGCATGCCCTGCATCTTGTGCGAGAAATGCGCGCGCTCGGCCGTCTCCATCAGCATCAGGAATTCGTCCTGCATCATGTGGATCAGCGCTTCGTGATCGCCGGCCTCGAAATAGACTTCCGGCTGCTGCGCGAGACGTTCCTCGAGAAACGTCTTCATGCCGTACGCCATGCACACCGGCGGCAACGCGCCCATGTCGCAATCCTTGAACAGCTCGCGCAACTCGACCTCCCGGGCGAGCACGAGATGGCGTCCCGTCTTCACCCAGAGATCCGACAGGCGCACGGCGTGCGTGGTCGGCAATACGGCGGCGACGTAGCCTTCGTCGTCTTCGAGGAGCACGGTTTTCGCGAGGCGATCGCCGGGAATATGCGCGGCGGCGGCCGTCTCCATGCTCGTATGGCTATAGGGGTGGTACACCACTTCGTACCGCGATGACTTCTGACGCAGGCAATCCTGCAGGGTGGCTGATACAGGCATGGCACACCTCGTCTTGGCGAAACGGGCGAACGGCGTTCGCACCGGATTCGTTCAGCATAGGTCGCATTCCGGCGGATGGAAAACCTCACCGCTCCCGCGCTTCGCACCGACTCGACACACGGGTTCAGTCCCCCGGATCCAGTCCCTTTTCACGTAGCCATTCCCGATTGAACAGCCGCGTGCGATAGATGTCGCCACGGTCGCACAGCAAGGTCACGATCGTTTGCCCCGGGCCCATCCGGCGGGCCAGCCAGACCGCCGCCGCGACGTTGATGCCGCTCGATCCGCCGACGTACAGCCCCTCCTCGCGCAGCAGCCGGTAGACCATCGTCACGCACTGCTGATCGTCGATCCGCACGGCATCGTCGATCGGCGTGTCCGCAAGGTTCATCGTGACGCGCGTCGATCCGATGCCTTCGGTGATCGAGCTGCCTTCCGCGCCGAGGTCGCCCGTTTTCACGTAACCGTAAAGCCCGCTGCCGTGCGGGTCGGCCAGCACGATCCGGACGTCCGGCTTCTGCTCTTTCAGATAACGGCTCACGCCGGCCAGCGTGCCGCCCGTCCCGGTCGCGCACACGAATGCATCGATCGTGCCTGCCGTATCGCGCCAGATCTCGGGCCCGGTCGTCTCGTAGTGCGCCTGGCGATTGACGACGTTGTCGAACTGGTTGGCCCACACCGCGTTGTCGAGTTCGTCCGCGAGCCGCCCGGCAATCTTCTGATAGTTGTTCGGGTCACGGTAGGGCGCCGCCGGCACCGGGCGCACCTCGGCGCCGAGCGTGCGCAGGATCGCCATCTTGTCCGGCGATTGCGTGTCGGGAATCACGATCACGCAGCGATAGCCGCGCGCCGCGCAGATATGCGCCAGGCCGATGCCGGTGTTGCCCGCCGTGCCCTCGACCACGGTGCCGCCCGGCTGCAGCACGCCACGCCGCTCGGCGTCGCGGATGATGTAGAGTGCCGCGCGGTCTTTCACCGACCCGCCCGGATTCATGAATTCCGCCTTGCCCAGGATCTCGCAGCCCGTCTCGGCGCTGAGCTTCGCCAAGCGAATCAGCGGCGTGCGCCCCACGCAATCGACGAAGCCTTGTCGCACGTCCATGTCGCCCTCCATTGCCTTCGCGCAGCGCGCGCCACACACAACGAAGGATAGGCCGCCCGCGCCGCTTTCGTCGCCGGCTGCAGCGTACTAAGCTTGAAGCGCCCATTGCGGCCCACGCGCCGCATCGCGAGACGAGGTCCGCCATGCTGCAACTGCAAACCGTTGCCGTCGACAAGCCCGAGACCGTGAACTTCATCCTCGGCCAGTCGCATTTCATCAAATCCGTCGAGGACATCCACGAGGCGCTCGTCGGCACCGTGCCCGGCATCCGCTTCGGGCTCGCCTTCTGCGAGGCGTCGGGCAAGCGGCTGGTGCGCCACTCCGGCACCGATGCGGCGCTCGTCGACCTCGCCTGCCGCAACGCCGGCGCGATCGGCGCCGGTCACGCGTTCATCGTGTTCCTCGGCGACGGATTCTTCCCCGTCAACGTACTCAACGCGATCAAGGCCGTGCCGGAGGTCTGCCGGATCTATTGCGCGAGCGCGAACCCGACCGAGGTGATCGTCGCGGAAACCGCGCAAGGACGCGGGATCGTCGGCGTCGTCGACGGCTTCGGGCCGCTCGGGGTCGAAAATGACGACGACATCCGCTGGCGCAAGGATCTGCTGCGCACGATCGGCTACAAGGCGTAAGGATCCTCCCCGCCCGCGGCCTGTAGACCTAGGCTGCATGGAAAGCGCGTTGCGGCCGGGATTTCAGGGCGAGCGATGCTCAGACCGTTAGTTGCATTTTCGACCACTGAAGCGCGCCGCCCTCCGCGTCGTGTCGCCGCCGTCCGCGTGCCCTATACTGCCCGCAGCAAACTGACTGACGGCGCGCTGACGCACCGGCCGCCGCGATTCTTCCCGGAGCCGCCATGCATTACCAGTTGACCTACGAACTCGTCGACGATTACCTGTCCCGTCGCGAACCGTTCCGCGCCCAGCACCTCGCGCTTGCGCAGGCTGCGACCGAGCGCGGCGAACTCGTGCTCGCCGGCGCGCTGTCGGACCCGGCCGACCAGGCCGTGCTCGTGTTCGAAGGCGATTCGCCGGAGGCGGCCGAGTCGTTCGCGCGCGCCGATCCGTACGTGCAGAACGGCCTCGTGAAATCGTGGCGCGTGCGTCCGTGGCGCGTCGTGGTCGGCAAGCATGCGCCGCCCCACGCGTGACGCGGGACTACAGCCACCCTGCCCGCTTGAAGCGCCACCACAACGCGAAGTCGGCCACGACCATCACGCCGATACAGCCGTAGAAGCCGTATTTCAGGTGCAGTTCGGGCATGTTCGCGAAGTTCATCCCGTAGATGCCGGCGATCATCGTCGGGATCGCGAACAGCGCGGCGAACGAGCCGAGCCGCTTCGTCACCTCGTTCTCGGCCAGCGAGATCATCCCGAGGTTGACCTGGATCGCCGTGACCACCATCTCGCGCCGCCCTTCGATCGTCTTCACGATCCGCTGCAGATGGTCGTACACGTCGCGAAAGTACGGCTCCATGCCGCTGCAGACTTGCGGAATGCGCCCGCCGGTGAGTTTCGCCAGCGGCTCGAGCAGCGGCGCCGTGTGCTGGTACAGCATCACGAGCCGGCGCTTCAGCGAATAGAGATCCTCGATGATCGCGCGCGACGAGGCGGGCGTGGCCTTCGCGAAGATGCGGTCCTCAAGCTGCTCGAGCTCGGTGCCGAGCGTTTCGAGGATCGGGAAATAGCGGTCGACGACCTGATCCATCAGCGCATAGAACACGAATGCCGAACCTTCCTGGAGCAGATGCGGCTCGCGCTCGCAGCGCTTGCGCACGTCGCGAAAATCGTGCTCGGTATGGTTGCGGATCGACAGCACGTAATTCGGGCCGACGAACACGTTCAACTCGCCGACATTGAATTCATCATCGTCGTCCAGCTCGACCGTATGCAGCACCGCGAACAGCGAGTCGCCGTACTCCTCGATCTTCGGCCGCTGATGCCCCTTGCGAGCATCCTCGAGCGCCAGTTCGTGCAGCCCGAATTCCTCGCCCATCAGGTCGAGTTCCTCGGGCGTCGGATCCTTCAGCGCGACCCACACGAAGCACTCGGGCTTCGACACGTAGCCGCTGATGGCGTCGATATCGATGTCGGCCAGCTTGCGGCCGTCCTGGTATGCAGCACAGTTGATCAGCATGGTGTTCGTGACGTTGCGGTTTGCGCATCAGTTTACCGGTTTGCTGCGCGGGCGGCCCGGCTTGCGCGGCTCGGCGATATTGGTCATGATCGGGCTGCGTGCGCCGCAGCATGCGCACCCGGACACTTCGGCCCCCCCAGCCGCACGGCCGTGCGGCCCAACCGTCAAGGAGACAGACCCATGTGGTATTTCTCGTGGATACTCGGCATCGGCGTGGCGCTCGGCTTCGGCATCATCAACGCGATGTGGCTGGAAGCGGAAGTCTTCTCGCGCGCCGACAAGCGCAACGGCGCGTCGGGCCCGCGCTCGGGGGGCAAGGCTTCGTGACGCATCTGGTGTTCTTCTGCGGTCACGCCGGCACCGGCAAGACCACGCTCGCGAAGCGGCTCATCGGGCCGCTGATGCGCGCGACCGGCGAGGCCTTCTGCCTGCTCGACAAGGACACGCTGTACGGCCGCTACAGCTCGGCCGCGATGGGTGCGCTCACCGAGAATCCGAACGACCGCGACAGCCCGCTCTACCTGAAGCACCTGCGCGATCCCGAATATCAAGGGCTGCTCGACACGGCCCGTGAAAATCTTGCGCTCGGCATCGGCGCGCTCGTGGTCGGCCCGCTGTCGCGCGAAGTGCGCGATCGCCGCATTCTCGATCGCGCCTGGCTCGGCATCGCGCCCGACGTCACGCTGACGGTCGTCTGGGTCCACACGTCGGAAGACGTCGCGCACCAGCGGATCGTCGCGCGCGGCAACCCGAACGATGCGTACAAGCTCGCGCACTGGGATGAATACCGGCAGCGCCGCTTCGTGCCGACCGGCCACGAATGCGACGGCATCGTGATGTTCGACAACACCGCGCCCTCCGACGCCGACGTCGAGGCGCTGCTGTACCGCATCGCGCCGCCTCCGCCCGCGGCCACGATCGTCCCGCCGCTGCCGGCCTGACCGGCCGCTCTTTTTCGTCACCCGCAAAAAACAACGCCGGAAGCGCTGTTGCGCTCCCGGCGTCGTACGGCCCTCGTGCCAGAGGCTGACGGGTGGTCAGGCCACTTCGTGCACGCGCTCCATCGTGCCGCCTTCGTACAGCTTGCCGAAGCGGTTCGACAGGAACGCCTTCAGCGACACCTTTTCCTGCGGGATGAAACCGCTCTGCGGCAGCTTCTTTTCGCGGAACAGATCCAGCACCGCGCACATCGCGCCGGCCGTCGTGATCTGGATCGCGCTCATGTGCATCCCGCACACGTCCTTCGCGAAGATCTTGCGCGTGAACACGTCCTGCACCAGCTGGCCGTCCTTCACGCCCGTCACCGTGATGAACACGAGCACGACGTCCTGCTTCGTCGACGGCACCGCGCGGCGCATGATCGACTTCAGCGTGTCGCGATCGGTCGACAGGCGCAGGTCTTCGAGCAGGAACTGCACGAGATCGCGGTGGCCCGGATAGCGCACCGACTTGTAGTCGAGCGTCTCGACCTTGCCCGACAGCGTCTCGCACAGCGTGCCGAGGCCGCCCGACGTGTTGAACGCTTCGTATTCGGTACCGTCGAGCGAGAAGTGCTCGAGGCCTTCCAGCGGCTGCACCCATTGCTTGCGACCGTCGCGGATCGCTTCGCACGGCTGGCAGTATTCGTTGATCAGGCCGTCGACGCTCCACGTCAGGTTGTACTTCAGCGCGTTGGTCGGATACTCGGGCAGCGCGCCGACGCGCATCTTCACGTCGCGCACTTCGCTGAAGCCGTTCACCAGTTCGTGCGCGGCGAGACCGATGAAGCCCGGTGCGAGGCCGCACTGCGGCATGAACGCACGGTCGGAGCCTTCGGCCAGTTCGCGGATCGCGTGGGTTGCGCGCACGTCTTCGGTCAGGTCGAAGTAGTGGACGCCGGCAGCCTTCGCGGCGGCGGCGACGTTGACCGCGAGGTAGTAAGGCAGCGCGTTGACGAGCGCATCGAAGCCCTTCACGGCTTCGCGAATCGCGTTTGCATCGGCCGAATCGACCCGTTGCGTCGCGATGCCTTCGCGCGACAGCTTCGCAAGCGCATCCGCATCACGGTCGAACGCGACGACTTCGTAGTCGCCCGTTTCACGCAGCATGTGAGCAATGGTGTGGCCGATCAGACCTGCGCCGACGATGGCGATTTTCATGCGCTTATCTCCTGATGATGGGTTGGTGTTGTGAACGGCGTTGAGCCATGAACACAGTGTAAGGACGCGCAAAATCAGTTCCAAGACGAAGAATGATGCGAAACGACCGATAATTTCGACGTTCCGACGATCCATTTCGTCGAAGTGTCGAAACGGCGCGTTTTTACCGCTGCCGGCCCCGCTATGGCTGGCCTAAGTCTTCCGTTTCAGACTGCATGCCGACCACCCGACTCCCAAGGAGGCACCGCATGCAATCCCTGCCCGCTCATCGCTCGCCGCACTGGCTGAACAAGGTGCCTGACGTCGCGCTGTCGTTCTGGATCATCAAGATCATGTCGACCACGGTCGGCGAAACCGGCGCGGACTTTCTCGCGGTCAACGCAGGGCTCGGCCAGACCGTCACGCGCATCGCGATGGCGTCGCTGCTGGCGATCGCGTTGTGGCTGCAATTGCGTACGCGCCGCTACGTGCCGTGGATCTACTGGCTCACGGTGGTGCTGGTCAGCATCGTCGGCACGCAGATCACCGACCTGCTCACCGACGGCCTGAACGTCAGCCTCTATGCGAGCACGGCCGCGTTTGCCGTCGCGCTCGCCGCGATCTTCTTCGTGTGGCATCGCGTCGAAGGCACGCTGTCGATCGACACGATCGTCACGCCGCGGCGCGAGCTGTTCTACTGGGCCGCGATCCTCTGCACGTTCGCGCTGGGCACCGCCGCGGGCGATCTCGCGACCGAGGCGCTCGGGCTCGGCTTCACGCTCGGCGCGCTGTGCTTCGGCGGTTTGATCGCGGCCGTGTTCGTGATGTGGCGGCTCGGCGCCAACGCGGTGCTCGCGTTCTGGATCGCGTACATCCTGACGCGCCCGTTCGGCGCATCGCTCGGCGACCTGCTCACGCAGGCCCGCACCTATGGCGGGCTCGGCTTCGGCGCCGCCTGGACGAGCCTGCTGTTCCTGACCGTGATCGTGCTGCTCGTCGCCGTCGCGCAGTTCGGCAGCGGCCCACGTACGCAGGCCGGCACCACCGAATGACGCCCTTTCCTTTCCGTTCTTTCCGTTCATCGAATCGAGGACACGCCATGCGCATCCCCCATCCCGTTTCCCGTCTCGCCGTTGCCGGGGCCACGATTGCCTTGCTGAGCGCCGCCGCCGGCTGCTCGAAGCAGCAGGATGCAATCGCAGCGACGCCGGTGCCCGCCTCGGCCGCCGCATCGCCTGCCGCGGCCCACGCATCGAAGCTCGGCGACCTGTCGCAGTTCCGCACGATCGCCGTCGACGTGAACACGCTCGTCGCCAAGGGCGACCTGCCCGGCGCGAAAACGCGCATCAAGGACCTCGAGATCGCGTGGGACTCGGCCGAAGCCGGCCTCAAGCCGCGCGCCGCCGCCGACTGGCACATGGTCGACCAGGAGATCGACCGCGCACTCTCCGCGCTGCGCGCCGATCATCCGACCCAGGCCGATTCGGCCGCCGCGATGAAGAACCTGCTCGCGGCGCTCGACCGGTTCAGCAGCAAATAAGGATCGCAGCACGCCGCCGCACGTGACGCCCGTGCGGGAATCGCATACGCTGGCGGCGTTTGCGCCGCACGGAGAACACGCATGCGAATACTGCTCGTCGAAGACGACCCGATGATCGGCGAGGCCGTCCACGCCGCGCTGAAGGACGCGTCGTACGCCACCGACTGGGTCACCGACGGCGTGCGCGCGTTGACTGCGTTCGCCGCGCAGCCCTACGACCTGGTCCTGCTCGATCTCGGCCTGCCCGGCCGCGACGGGCTCGACGTGCTGGCCGCCATCCGTGCGAAGGACGCCAGCGCGCCGCTGCTGATCGTCACCGCCCGCGACGGGCTCGACGATCGACTGGCCGGCCTCGACGGCGGCGCCGACGACTACATCGTGAAGCCGTTCGAGATGGCCGAGCTGCTCGCGCGGATTCGCGTCGCGATCCGGCGCCGGGCCGGTTCGGCCGCGCCGCTGTTGAGTAACGGGATCGTGTCGCTCGACCCGGCGACGCGCGAGGCCGCCGTCGACGGGCACGCGCCGGTGCCGCTGTCGAATCGCGAGTTCGCGCTGCTGCGCGCGCTGCTGGTGCGCCCGGGTGCGATCCTGTCGCGGCGCGAGCTCGAGGATCGCCTGTACGGCTGGGGCGAGGAAGTCGAAAGCAATGCGGTCGAATTCCTGATCCATTCGCTGCGCCGCAAGCTCGGCAGCACCGTGATCAAGAACGTCAGGGGTGCGGGATGGATGGTTTCAAGAAGCGCCTGAGCGAGTCGATCGGCTTCCGGCTGTCGGTCGCGCTGTCGGCCGCGATCCTGGTCGTCGCGACGGCCGCGGCCGCGTTCGCGTTTTCATCGGCATTCGACGAAGCGCACGAACTGCAGGACGACGTGCTGCGCGAGGTCGCGACGCTGCTCGACCGCGAGCACGCGTCGTCGCTCCATGCCGACGGCACCGGGCCCGCGCGCGAAAGCGACGAGCTGTCGCGCGTGTTCGTGCAGCCGCTCGGCAGTGCACCGCAACCGCAGCCGGGCAGTGACGGCACGCCGCGGCTCGCGCTGGCGCCGACGCTTGCCGACGGGCTGCATACGGTCGATGCCGGCGGCAGCACGTATCGCGTGATGGTCCGGACCTTCGCGAACGGCGAGCGCATCGCGGTCGCGCAGGAAGCCGGCATGCGCGACGATGTCGCACGCGAAAGCGCGTGGCGCACCGCGTTGCCGCTGTTGATCCTCGTCCCGATCCTGCTGCTGCTCGTCGCCGATCTCGTGCGCAAGCTGTTCCGCCCGGTGGCCGCGCTGTCCGCGGGCATCGATGCCCGCGACGAGCACGACCTGCGCCCGGTGCCGGCCGAGCGCGTGCCGGTCGAGGTGCGGCCGTTCGTCGTCGCGATCAACCGGATGCTGGAGCGCGTCGCACAGTCGGTCGCCGCGCAGCGCCGCTTCGTCGCCGATGCCGCGCACGAACTGCGCTCGCCGCTCACGGCGATGTCTCTGCAGGCCGAGCGCCTCGCCGAGGCCGACCTAGAG
>NZ_JAAGPC010000237.1:0-10353 GCF_017104595.1 Burkholderia sp. Tr-20390
TGACGGAAAAACCCGCCGCGCCGATCACGCCGGCGCCGAGCGTGCACGATACGCTGCGCTCGATCGAAGCCAGCACCGCGCAGTGGGCGACGCTGGGCGATGCGCAGGACGATGCCAGGCACGCGGCGGCGGCAGCGGCAACCGCAGCCGGTGTGGCCGCGACGGCAGCCGGCATGGCAGCGCCGGCAGCAGCGGCCGTGCCGACCGGGGCTGCCTCCGCGGCCCACGGCCTCGCGGCGCATGACGCCAGTGCACCGCTCGCCTACGATCCGGCGCCGACATACGACGACAACGCACCGATCGTGCTCGATGCGTTCAATCCGGCAGCGCCCGCTGTCCATGCACCGGTTGCCGATACGGGCGCCGTGGCAGTCGACGCCACCGCACCGCACGCGTTGTCGAATACCGGCATCGCTGAAGCCGCGTTCCCGCATCACACCAATGACCAGATCCGGCACGCCGACGATGTCGCTGCCGCTGCCGCACCGGCATCGGGAATCTCGCCCGCGCCGACGTTCGACGCGCCCATCGACCTCGCGCCGTGGGAGGACCTCGCCAGCCAACCGGTTTCCGCGTTCGACGCATCCGCCTGGAACCCGGTCGCCGAGTCATCGACCGATGTGACGGGATCGGAACCGGCCCATGCCGCCTTCGCGCAACCCGGGACCGAGGCGGTTCACGACCTCGCCGCGAGCAACCCGGCCTCCATCGATACCGACGACAAGTACACGGCGCATCCGGCGCCTGCAATCGATCGCACCGTATCGGCCAGCGTGCCGCCGGGCATCGCCAATGCACACGCCGAACCCGCCGGGAACAGCGTGCCGTTCGCGGCCCTCCCCTCTTCGCCGATCGTCGAAACGACGCCGCGCGCAAGTGCCGAAACCAGGCCGTTTGCGGCGGCGGCGCCGGCCGCATCGAGTGCCGCACTGGAAGCTGCCAAGTCGGATGCGGTGGAACCTGCAGCGCCGCGGGCCGCAACCGCTGAAGGCACCGCACCGGCGACAGCATGGACGTGGACGCCTGCGACGGCGCAACCGGCCCCGACGAATACGCCTGTCACCGCGGAATTGCCGAAATCGCCGGTTGCCACTCAACCGTTTGCCTCCACGCAAAAGGCTTCGGCAAGCATTGCGTCGCCGCTCGTCGGCACCGCCCACGGTTCGACCGTGCAAGCGCCTGCATCCGCCTCGGGCATTGCGCCTGTCGCCGTTACCGCCTCGTCGGATGGTGTGACCGACACGGCATCCGGTTCGCTGGCTCAACCGGCAGCGTCGACTGTTGCAGCCGCTCCGTCGGCATCTGCGATCGGCGTAACCGGCACTGCGTCGACCTCGCTTTCGCAGCCCGCCACTTCGACATCGAACACCGCATCCGTCGCGCCGGCATCCCCGATCGGCGTGACCGGCGCTACCTCGGCTTCGCTTTCGCAGCCGGCCGCTTCGGCAGCGAACACTGCACCCGTCGCGTCGGCATCCCCGATCGACGTAACCGGCACTGCGTCGACCTCGCTTTCGCAGCCAGCCACTCCGGCATCGACCGTTGCGGACACGACTTACGGTTCGTTCCCCCGCGCATCAACACCCGCGTCGCCCGCATCGCCCGTTGCGCCCGCCGCGACGCCGTCGACGGCCAGCCCGACGGCCTCGGCATCCGGTTCCAGCGCACCGGCGGTCGCTACCTCGACGCCCGTGAATGTCGTGTCCGGCTCGGTCGCGGCTCCATCCGCCGCGCCTGCTCCGACGCATCCGGCCACCCCATCAGCCTCGTCGACCGGCACGACATCCGGCACCTTCGCCCCCTCAGGCGCAATCGCATTGCAGCCGGCCGCAGGCCTGCCCGTGCCGCCGGCCCCTGCCGCCACGAGGGCAACATCCACCGGCGCAGTCGCACCGATTACCACCGCCGCGGCGACTCCCGCGCAACCGATCGCCAGCTTGCCCGTCGCTCCGGCCGGCTCGCTGACGTCCTTCGGCGCAACCACTGCGGCGCTGGCTCCGTCGATCGGTTCCGCGCCTGCAGCCGTCGAAGCCACGACGTTCGCCCCCCCGGCCGCCGCGACCTCGTCGCCGGCAAGCTGGTCCGTGTCGAATGTCTCCGCGGCACCGTTAGCCGCATCGCCCGTGGCACCGCCGCAACCCGCAGCAACGATCCCCGGCGCGAGCCTGTCCGCACCGACGGCAGTCACGACCGTACCGGCGATCCCCACTGCCCCGCCGGCCGAAGCAACCACCCCGGCAACCGAACCGGCCCCGCCTGCCGCAGCCGGCTCGCCCGCCCCCGACACCCCCGCGCGCCAGCCGCGCCCGAACGCCTTCGAATTCCACGCACCCGCGTCGTTCAGCGTCGAACTGCCGACCCTCGACCTGCTCGAGCCCGCGTCCGCGTCCGGCGACATCGAAACGATCACCGACGAACACCTCGCGCAAACCGCGCAGGTGATCGAACAGCGGCTGCAGGAATTCAAGGTGCCGGTGACGGTGGTCGGCGCGTCCGCCGGCCCCGTGATCACGCGTTTCGAGATCGAACCCGCGCTCGGCGTGCGCGGCAGCCAGATTGTCGGGCTGATGAAGGACCTGTCGCGCGGCCTCGGCCTCACGTCGATCCGCGTCGTCGAGACGATTCCCGGCAAGACCTGCATGGGGCTCGAACTGCCGAACGCGAAGCGCCAGATGATCCGCCTGTCGGAAATTCTCGAGTCGCGCCCGTACCAGCACTCGGCGTCGCAACTGACGATCGCGATGGGCAAGGACATCACCGGCCACCCGGTCGTCACCGATCTCGCGAAGGCGCCGCACATGCTCGTCGCGGGCACGACCGGCTCGGGCAAGTCGGTCGCGATCAACGCGATGATCCTGTCGCTGCTGTACAAGGCGACACCCGAGGACGTGCGACTGATCATGATCGACCCGAAGATGCTCGAGCTGTCGGTCTACGAAGGGATCCCGCACCTGCTCGCGCCGGTCGTCACCGACATGAAACTCGCGGCGAACGCACTGAACTGGTGCGTCGGCGAGATGGAAAAGCGCTACCGGCTGATGTCGGCCGTCGGCGTGCGCAACCTCGCGGGCTTCAACCAGAAGATCCGCGACGCGGAAGCGAAGGAAAAGAAGATCGGCAACCCGTTCTCGCTGACGCCCGAGGATCCGGAGCCGCTGTCGACGCTGCCGCTGATCGTCGTCGTGATCGACGAGCTGGCCGACCTGATGATGGTCGCCGGCAAGAAGATCGAGGAACTGATCGCCCGCCTCGCGCAGAAGGCGCGTGCGGCCGGCATCCACCTGATCCTCGCGACGCAGCGTCCGTCCGTCGACGTGATCACGGGCCTGATCAAGGCGAACATCCCGACGCGCGTCGCGTTCCAGGTGTCGTCGAAGATCGACTCGCGCACGATTCTCGACCAGATGGGCGCCGAATCGCTGCTCGGGATGGGCGACATGCTGTTCCTGCCGCCGGGCACCGGTTACCCGCAGCGCGTGCACGGCGCGTTCGTCGCGGACGAAGAAGTGCACCGGGTCGTCGAGTACCTGAAGCAGTTCGGCGAGCCGCAGTACGAGGAAGGGATCCTCGACGGCCCGGCCGCCGACGGCGCGACGCAGGACCTGTTCGGCGATGCGCCGGACGCGGAAGCCGATCCGCTGTACGACGAAGCCGTCGCGTTCGTCGTGCGCACGCGGCGCGCGTCGATCTCGTCGGTGCAGCGGCAGTTGCGCATCGGCTACAACCGCGCCGCGCGCCTCGTCGAGCAGATGGAGGCGGCCGGGCTCGTGTCGCCGATGGGGATCAACGGCAGCCGCGAGGTGCTCGTGCCGGCCGCGGCCGACTGAGTGCGGCGGCCGCGGCCGCCGTCCGCCGATACGGGCGCGCCGGGAAACCGGCCGCCCCGAAAAACGAAGGGCGCTGCATCGGCAGCGCCCTTTTTCATTTACAGCACCGGCACCAGCTTGAAGTCGACCGGCTTGCCGACCGCCACCTTCTGCGGATTCGGGCCGAGCTGCCCCGTTTCGACATTGCGGCTGAACACGTAGAACGTATCGCTGTCCTGGTTGCCGACGATCAGCCACTTGCCGGTCGGATCGATCAGGAACTCGCGCGGCGTCTTGCCGAGGCTCGACTGGCGGCCGACGTGCTTCAGCCGGCCGTCGGCCTGGTTCACCGCGTAGATCACCAGGTCGTTCGCGTCGCCGCGGTTGCTCACGTACAGGAAGCGGCCGTCCGGCGACAGGTGGATCGCGCCGCCGCCGACCTTGCCCTTGAAGCCCGGCGCGGTCATCGACACGGTCTCGACCGGCGTCAGCTTGCCGTCGTGATAGCCGAACACCTCGACCGACGCGTTGAGCTCGCTCGTCACGTATGCGTACCGGCCGTCGGCGCCGAACACCATGTGGCGCGGGCCCGAGCCCGCCTTCACCGGCGTGTAGCGCGTGTCCGTCGGGCTGATCAGCCCGCGGCTGCCGTCCACCGTGTAGCGGTAGCCGTAGATCTTGTCCGCACCGAGATCCTGCACGAACAGATAACGGCCGTCCGGCGAAAACACCGTCGAATGCACGTGCGCGCCGTCCTGGCGGCCCTTCACCGGCCCCGTGCCTTCATGGTGCACGGTCAGCGCGGCCTGGCCGACCGCGCCGTCGTCGCGCAGCGGAAACACCGCGAAGCTGCCGCCGGGATCCTTCGCGACCGAGTAGTTGGCGGTCACGAGGTACTTGCCGTCGGGCGACAGCGCGAGATAGCAAGGATCGTTCCCTTCCGACGACACGCGGTCGATGAAACTCAGCGCGCCCGTCTTCGCGTCGAAGCGGAACGCGCTGATGCCGCCGCGCGTGGTCGCCGGCCCGTCGTCGCCGGGCAGTTCGTTGACCGCGTAAACGGTGCGACCGTCGCGGCTCGGCAACAGATACGACGGATTCACGGTCTTCGCCGACGACACGGGTGCGACGCTGCCGGTTTTCGTATCGAAGCGGTAAACATAGATGCCGTCGCTGCCGCCTCCCGTATAGGTGCCGACGAGCAGGTTGTAGACGCCGTCGGCCGGGGCGGGCGATTGCTGCGCGAATGCGTGGGTCGCGGAAAGGGAGAGCACGATCGCGAAACCTTTCATCCAGTGAGCGAGCCTAAGCGGGAACCCTCGTGTCGAAGCGCGTGCGTCACGCTCGCGTAAACGGTTGGGCATTGAATCCTCCTTGCGTCGAGTCGCTTCAAGTGTTGAGATAGGACGAAACGCCGGCCGTTCATGCGCTCCGCCGCCCGGCCGAGTATACGGGGCGCGGTGCCGGCGCGTGAAGCCTTGGCCGCCGCCGTCCGCATTGTGAACTCGAATACCCAAGGATCGCCTGCCCATGCCTGCCCTGATCGAAGACTACGCCCTCGTCGGCGACGGCCACACTGCCGCGCTGATCGCTAAAGACGGCTCCGTCGACTGGCTGTGCTGGCCCCGCTTCGATTCGGGCGCCTGCTTCGCGGCGCTTCTCGGCACCCCCGAGCACGGCCGCTGGCTGCTCGCGCCGGCCGCCGATGCCGCGATCACGCACACGACGCGCCGCTATCGCGGCGACACGCTGATTCTCGAAACCGACTACGAAAGCGCCGACGGCGCCGTCACCGTGGTCGACTTCATGCCGCCCGGCAATGGCTGGTCCGAACTGGTGCGGATCGTCGTCGGCCGCCACGGCACGATGAAGATGCGCATGGAGCTCGTGTTGCGCTTCGACTACGGCTTCTCGATCCCGTGGGTCACGCAGCTGACCCGCGAGGACGGCATGAAGGCGATCGCGGGCCCCGACACCGTCGTGCTGCGCACGCCGGTGCCGCTCACCGGCAAGAATCTCCACACGCTCGCGGAATTCACGGTGAGCGCCGACGAGCGCGTGCCGTTCTCGCTCAGCTATGCGGCGTCGCACCTGCGGCTGCCGCCGGCCCGCGATCCGCTGTCGATGCTCGCGCGCACCGAGAACTACTGGCTCGAATGGTCGGGCCGCTGCCAGGTGCAGGGCCGCTACGCGGCCGCCGTGCGCCGCTCGCTGATCACGCTGAAGGCGCTCGCGTACGAGCCGACCGGCGGCATCGTCGCGGCGCCGACCACGTCGCTGCCCGAGAAGATCGGCGGCAACCGCAACTGGGACTACCGCTACTGCTGGCTGCGCGACGCGACGATCACGCTGCTCGCGCTGATGCGCGGCGGCTACTACGACGAGGCGCGCGCGTGGCGCACGTGGCTCGGCCGCGTGATGGCCGGCTCGCCCGAGCAGATCCAGATCATGTACGGGATCGCCGGCGAACGCCGGCTGCCGGAAATGGAGCTCGACTGGCTGCCCGGCTACCAGGACTCGAAGCCGGTGCGCATCGGCAACGGCGCCGCGAACCAGCTCCAGCTCGACGTGTTCGGCGAGGTGATGGCCGCGCTGCACCTCGCGCGGGTGGGCGGCCTGCAGGCCGACGACACGGTCTGGTCCGTGCAGTGCGCGCTGCTCGACCATCTCGAGAAGATCTGGCAGGAGCCCGACGAAGGCATCTGGGAAACGCGCGGCGACCGCCGCCATTTCACGTTCTCGAAAGTGATGGCGTGGGTCGCGTTCGACCGCGCGATCAAGTCGGCGGAGATGTTCCGGCTGCCCGGCTCGCTCGACCGCTGGCGTGCGCTGCGCGACCAGATCCATGCCGACGTGTGCGCCAACGCGTGGCACGAAAGCAAACGGGCGTTTGCGCAGAGCTACGGCAGCGACGAGCTCGACGCCAGCGTGCTGCTGATGCCGCTGCTCGGCTTCCTGCCGCCGGAAGATCCGCGCATCGTCGGCACGGTCGAGGCGATCGAGCGGGAATTGCTGCACGATGGCCTCGTGATGCGCTACCGCACGACCGAGTACGACGACGGCCTGCCGCCCGGCGAAGGCACGTTTCTCGCGTGCAGCTTCTGGCTGGTCGACAACTATGCGCTGCTGGGCCGGATCGACGACGCGCACCGCCTGTTCAGCCGGCTGCTCGCGCTGTCGAACGACCTCGGGCTGCTCGCGGAGGAGTACGACCCGGTGGCCGGGCGGCTCGTCGGCAACTTCCCGCAGGCGTTCTCGCACGTGGCGCTCGTGCATACCGCGATGAACCTGATGCACCACGAGGACGCGATGGCGCGCGCCGCCGGCCAGCCCGCGCCGGCGGTGGCGACGGGGCGCTGAACGGGGGCGCGAGCGGCTTGGTCAGATAACGTCAAATCGCAAAACTTTGATGAAAAATCGGGGAAATGTTGCATTGCACCACCCATCGTTGTCCGATATGATCGACGCGATTGTCCGGCTGCAATGCAACATGGCCGGTCGCTGACCCACACGGCACGCCGCGACGCCCCACGCCGCCCTTGCGCTCCGTCCCCCACGCGGGAGTAGTCTGCATGCTTTACCAACTGCACGAATTCCAGCGCGCCATGCTGAGCCCGCTGACGGCCTGGGCCCAGGCCGCTTCCAAATCGTTCGCCAATCCGTCCAGCCCGTTCTCGCTGATGCCGGGCGCGACGCGGATGGCCGCCGCGTACGAGTTGATGTACCGGCTCGGCAAGGATTACGAGAAGCCCGAATTCAACATTCATCAGATCGTCAAGGACGGCCACAACATCCCGATCGTCGAGCAGACGATCGTCGAGAAGCCGTTCTGCCGGCTGCTGCGCTTCAAGCGCTATTCGGACGACGCCGACGCCGTCACGCAACTGAAGGACGAACCGGTCGTGCTGGTCTGCGCGCCGCTGTCGGGCCACCACTCGACACTGCTGCGCGACACCGTGCGCACGCTGCTGCAGGATCACAAGGTCTACATCACCGACTGGATCGACGCACGGATGGTGCCGATCGAGACCGGCCCGTTCCACCTGCACGACTACATCGCGTACATCCAGGAGTTCATCCGCCACATCGGCGCGCGCAACCTGCACGTGATCTCGGTGTGCCAGCCGACGGTGCCGGTGCTCGCGGCGATCTCGCTGATGGCGAGCCGCGGCGAGCACACGCCGCTCACGATGACGATGATGGGCGGCCCGATCGATGCGCGCCGCAGCCCGACGTCGGTGAATTCGCTCGCCACGCAGCACTCGACCGCATGGTTCGAGAACAACGTGATCCACACGGTGCCGGCGAACTATCCGGGCGAAGGCCGCCAGGTGTATCCGGGCTTCCTGCAGCACACGGGCTTCGTCGCGATGAACCCGGAACGGCACGCGCAATCGCACTGGGATTTCTACCAGAGCCTGCTGCGCGGCGACGAGGACGACGCCGAAGCACACCGCCGCTTCTATGACGAATACAACGCGGTGCTCGACATGGCCGCCGAGTATTACCTCGAGACGATCCGCGTCGTGTTCCAGGAATTCCGCCTGGCCGAAGGCACGTGGGACGTCGAAGGCGAGCGCGTGCGTCCGCAGGACATCCGGCACACCGCGCTGATGACGATCGAGGGCGAACTCGACGACATCTCGGGCAGCGGCCAGACGCACGTCGCGCACGAGCTGTGCACGGGCATCCCGCAGGACCAGCGCCGCAGCCTGACCGCCGAGAAGTGCGGTCACTACGGGATTTTCTCGGGCCGCCGCTGGCGCACGATCATCTATCCGCAGCTGCGCGATTTCATCCGCGAGCATGCACCAGAGCCGAAGCACGGTGCGACGAAGGATGTCCCGGAAACGCCGGCCGCCAAGACGCTCGCCGCCGTGCCGGCCGCCGACGCACCGGCCGAAACGACGCGCGCCACCACGGCGAAGCGCACGCGCGCGAAGGCGCCGGCGAAGGCCGCCGCCCCCGCCAAGGCCGCACCGGCCGCGAAACGCGCCGCCGCCGTCAGCCCGCGCGCAAAAGCCGTGCGCACGCGCAAGGCCGCCTGACGCACCGCGTTCCGACGAAAAAACGCCGCCGTTGCCTGCGCACGGCGGCGTTTTTACATCGGGCGGCCGCTTCAGCGCCGCAGCAGATAGGCGAGCAGCACTTCGGTGTTCATCCGGACCATCTCCGCGCGCTCGTCGGCGTCGGTGAAGTCGCGGCCGAGCGTCGCGGCGAGCGTGAAGCGGTTCGACACGATGTAGTAACCGAGCCCCGACAGCGTCACGTAGAAGCGCAGCGGATCGACATCGGTGCGGAACAGCCCGGCCTTCTGGCCGCGCGTCAGCACGTTGCCGAGCTTCGCGACGATCGGCGACATCATCTCGCGGATCCGCGTCGACTTGTGCAGGTAGCGCGCTTCGTGCAGGTTCTCGTTGTTGATGAGCCTGAGCAGTTCCGGATGGTCGCGGTAGTAGTCCCAAACGAAATGCGCGAGCCGCGTGACGGCTTCGACAGGCGCGACGCCGTCGAGATCGAGCTCGCGCTCGGCCTCGGTCAGCGCGGAGAACGCGTGTTCGAGCACCGCCGTGAACAGCTGTTCCTTGCTGCCGAAATAGTAATAGAGCATGCGCTCGTTGGTTTCGGCCCGGCGCGCGATCTGGTCGACGCGCGCGCCGAACAGCCCTCCACTCGCGAACTCTTCGGCTGCCGCCATCAGGATGCGGCGGCGCGTACCTTCAGGATCTCTTTTGATTTTTGGCTGATTCATGGTGGCGTTTTGCTATGTGAGCCGCTTGATCCGGACCGGCACCCCCACCGCCTTGGCGCCGGCCGCCCTGGAACGGGCGCGCCGCGGCCGGCCGCCCTCCTGCTGAGCCCCTGCAAAAAAGCGGTTCGATTATGCGCACAGACGGCGTCCAGCGCAATGCGGGAAATCGGCGATAATCGAGCTTTGGCAAACCTTTTCCGGCCGCGCCCGACACGGCCGAGAGCCATTCGGCGCCGCTGCGCCCGTTGTCACCGTGACCGATTCCAAAACACTCGCAGATCGCATCGAAGATCTGCTTCCCCAGACGCAATGCACGAAGTGCGGCTATAACGGCTGCCGTCCGTACGCCGAGGCGATCGCCGCCGGCGAGGCGAACTACAACCAGTGCCCGCCCGGCGGCGCCGAGGGCATCGCGCGCCTGTCGAGCCTGCTCGGCAAACCGGTGATTCCGCTGAACCCCGTCAACGGCACCGAGCATCCGCGCGCGGTCGCCTTCATCGACGAAAGCCTGTGCATCGGCTGCACGCTGTGCATGCAAGCGTGCCCGGTCGACGCGATCGTCGGCGCGCCGAAGCAGATGCACACGATCATCGAGTCGCAGTGCACCGGTTGCGACCTGTGCGTGCCGCCCTGCCCGGTCGACTGTATCGCGATGCTGCCGGTGACCGGCGAACGCACCGGCTGGGACGCGTGGTCGCAGGAGCAGGCCGACGCCGCACGCGAGCACCACGACCTGCGGCTCGCGCGCCAGCGCCGCGAACGCGAGGCCGCCGAAGCGCGCGCGGCCGCTCGCCG
>NZ_JAAGPC010000238.1:0-10461 GCF_017104595.1 Burkholderia sp. Tr-20390
CCTGCTCGACCACCGATAGCTTAAAAGCCAGGCTGTAGTCCCGCTGCGTCCGCTTGATCTCTTGCTCCACTTGGCACCTCTTCGTTTCAGCGAAAAAGTGTCAACCTATTTCAGGACGGGTCAGCGCCATGAAAAAAGGCACCGCCGAAGCGGTGCCTTTGCTCACATGCAGCCGAAAGCGCTGGCGGCCCGCTTAGTGCGCGGGCGCAGCCATCCCGTTGTGGCGCAGCAGCGCATCGATCTGCGGCTCGCGGCCGCGGAACGCCTTGAACGAATCCATCGCCGGGCGGCTGCCGCCGACCTCGAGGATTTCGCGGCGATAGCGCGTGCCGGTCGCCGCATCGAGCACGCTGCCGCTCGTGGCCGCCGCTTCCTCGAACGCCGCGTACGCATCGGCCGACAGCACCTCGGCCCACTTGTAGCTGTAGTAGCCGGCCGCGTAGCCGCCCGCGAAGATGTGGCTGAACGTGTTGGGCCAGCGCGAGAACGCGGCTTGCGGGATCACGTGATAGCGCTCGTTGATCTCGCGCGCGAATGCGGTCACGCCGGTGGCGCCCGCCGGGTCGAAGTCGACGTGCAGCAGCATGTCGAACATCGAGAACACGATCTGGCGCAGCGTGCCGAGCCCGCTCTGGAAGTTCTTCGCCGCGATCATCTTGTCGAACAGCTCGCGCGGCAGCGCGGCGCCCGTGTCGACGTGCGACGACATCGACGACAGCACGTCCCATTCCCAGCAGAAGTTTTCCATGAACTGCGACGGCAGCTCGACGGCATCCCATTCGACGCCGTTGATGCCCGACACGCCGAGTTCGTCGACGCGCGTGAGCATGTGGTGCAGCCCGTGGCCGAATTCATGGAACAGCGTGATGACTTCGTCGTGCGTGAAGCAGGCGGGCTTGCCGCCGACCGGCGCCGAGAAGTTGCAGGTGAGATAGGCGACCGGCGTCTGCACGCTGCTGCCGCGCTTCGCGCGCGAACGCGCGTCGTCCATCCATGCGCCGCCGCGCTTGCCTTCGCGCGCGTACAGGTCGAGATAGAACTGCGCGACGAGCGAGCCGTCGCGATTCTCGACGCGGAAGAAACGCACGTCCTTGTGCCACACCGGCGCGTCGTCCGGCTTGATCTGCACGCCGAACAGCGTCTCGGTGACGGTGAACAGGCCCTTGAGCGCGGCCGGCTCCGGGAAGTACTGCTTGACCTCGTTTTCCGAGAACGCATAGCGCTGCTGGCGCAGCTTTTCGGCCGCGAATGCGACGTCCCACGGCGCGAGTTCGGCGAGGCCGAGTTCCTTCGCGGCGAACGTGCGCAGCTCGTCCCAGTCCTTGTCGGCGTGCGGGCGGGCGCGTGTGGCGAGATCCTCGAGGAACGCGATCACCTGCTGCGGCGATTCGGCCATCTTCGGCGCGAGCGACACTTCGGCGAAGTTGCGGAAGCCGAGCATCAGCGCCTCTTCGCGGCGCAGCTTCAGCGCATCGGCGACGATCGCCGTGTTGTCCCATTCGGCCTTGCCGTCACCGTACTGCGGCCCGAGTTCCGACGCGCGCGTCGCATAGGCGCGGTAGAGCGTCTCGCGCAGTGCGCGGTTGTCCGCGTATTGCAGCACCGGGAAGTACGACGGGAAGTGCAGCGTGAATTTCCAGCCTTCCTTGGCATCCTTTTGCGCGGCTTCGCGGGCGGCCTCGATCGCGTCGCCGGGCAGGCCGGCCAGGTCGGCCTCGTCCTGCACGAAATACGCGTACGCGTTGGTCGCGTCGAGCACGTGATCGGAGAAGGCCTTCGACAGCGCGGCCTGCTGTTCCTGCAGTTCGGCGAAGCGCGGCTTCTGGTTCTCGGGCAGCTCGGCGCCCGACAGGCGGAAATCGCGCAGCGCGTTGTCGAGGATCTTCTTGCGTTCGGTGGACAGCGTCGCGTATTCGGCGCTTGCGGCGATCGCCTTGTACTTCTCGTACAGCGCGAGGTTCTGGCCGACGCTCGACCAGAATTCGGTCACGCGCGGCAGGTTCTCGCCATAGGCGGCCCGCAGTTCGGGCGTATCGGCAACCGCGTTCAGGTGGCCGACGATGCCCCACGCGCGACCGAGCGGCTCCGTC
Organism: Burkholderia sp. Tr-20390; assembly: GCF_017104595.1. Classification (NCBI taxonomy): domain Bacteria; kingdom Pseudomonadati; phylum Pseudomonadota; class Betaproteobacteria; order Burkholderiales; family Burkholderiaceae; genus Burkholderia; species Burkholderia sp. Tr-20390. The sequence goes on from NZ_JAAGPC010000238.1 coordinate 2,091, forward strand.
GCTTGCTCGACCGTCTCGACGACGGCTGCCCAGGTTGCCGGCGTCGCGGCCGCGCTTGCCGTCTCGACCGCGCGGTTGGCGTCATCGAGCAGCGTGTCGAGCGCGGGCGTCACGTGTTCCGGGCGGATCTCGCCGAAGCGGGGCAGGCCCGAGAAATCGAGCAGCGGGTTGGTGTTGGCGCTGGCGGACATAAGACTCCCTGTCTGTGGCCGGATGAACCGGAGTGAAAAGGGTAAGGCGCGCAAGGCAACGCGGCGCCCGATATCGACATTATTGGGGCGCATCGCGCGCTTTCCAATCGTTAGTTTCTAACGACGCGATTGACGCGGGGTCGGATGCGGGGTGGAGGCGTCGGGTGGCGCGGCCGACAGAATGCGGCCGGCAAGGCGCCGGCGTGCGGAACCGCACGCCGGCTGAACGGGGCAAGCGCTCAGGCTGCCGCGTCGGCGGCGCGCTCGGCGGCTTCGATCGTGTTGATCAGCAGCATCGTGATGGTCATCGGGCCGACACCGCCCGGCACCGGCGTGATGTGGCCGGCCACTTCCTTCACGCCAGCGAAGTCGACGTCGCCGCACAGCTTGCCCGCGTCGTCGCGGTTCATGCCGACGTCGATCACCGTCGCGCCGGGCTTCACCATGTCGGCGGTCAGGATGTTGCGCTTGCCGACCGCGGCGACCACGATGTCTGCCTGCCGCGTGTGCGCGGCGAGGTCGCGCGTCTTGCTGTGGCAGATCGTCACGGTCGCGCCGGCGTCGAGCAGCATCATCGCCATCGGCTTGCCGACGATGTTCGAGCGGCCGATCACGACGGCGTTCGCGCCCTGCAGCGGGATGTCGTGCGCCTCGAACATCTTCATCACGCCGTACGGCGTGCACGGGCGGAACAGCGGCTTGCCGGTCATCAGCGCGCCGGCGTTCGCGACGTGGAAGCCGTCGACGTCCTTTTCCGGTGCGATCGCCTCGATCACCTTGTGGCTGTCGATGTGCTTGGGCAGCGGCAGCTGGACGAGGATGCCATGGATCTTCGGATCGCGGTTCAGCGCGTCGATGTGCGCGAGCAGGTCGGCTTCCGACAGCGTGTCCGGGTACGCGTCCTTCAGCGAGAAGAAACCGTTGTCCTCGCACGCCTTGATCTTGTTGCGCACGTAGACTTCGCTTGCCGGGTTGGCGCCGACGAGGATCACCGCGAGACCGGGCTGGTGGCCGCGTGCGGTCAGGGCGGCGGCGCGTTCGGCGGCCTGGGCGCGCAGGGTCTTCGAAAGGGCGTTGCCGTCGATGAGGAGGGCTGTCATGGTGGTGGTCCTGCCGGGAAGTTGGAATGCGGTCGTGCGGCGCCCGAAGCGTCGCAGCAAAGCACGCGATTATACCGTTCGCCTGCCGCCGTCCGACAGCGAATAAGCAGGAAGCGTCATGGCCGCGGCGCTCGCGCGCCGGGAGAAAGGCCGCCGCCGCGCGAGTGGGCCGCATCGCGCGGGGCGGCCAGGGCTGGCTGCGGGCCGGGCGGGCAGTGCCGCCGCGGCCGGCGCTCGCTCAGGCCTGCTTCTTCGACAGCGCGAGGCGCAGCAGGTCGGCCACCGTGTTGACGTTGAGCTTTTCCATGATGTTCGCGCGGTGCGCTTCGACCGTCTTGATGCTGATGCCGAGATCGTCGGCGATCTGCTTGTTCAGGCGGCCCGCGATGATCCGTTCGAGCACCTGCTGCTCGCGCGCGGTCAGCTTCGACAGGCGTTCGCTCGCGGCGCGCTGTTCCTGAACGCTCTTGCTTTCGCTTCGGGCCTTGTCGAGCATCCGCTCGACGAGCTTGCGCAGCTCGGCTTCGTCGAACGGTTTCTCGATAAAGTCCATCGCACCCTTTTTCATCGTCGAGACGGCCATCGGCACGTCGCCGTGACCCGTGACGAAGATGATCGGCAGCGCGGCATTGTCGGCAATCAGGCGCTCCTGCAGTTCGAGGCCGCTCATGCCCGACATCCGGACGTCGAGGATCAGGCACGCGATCTGGCCGGCCTGCTGGGCAGGCTGGTAGGCATCGAGGAACTGCTCGGCGCTCGAGAAGCATTGCACGCGATAGCCGTTCGCCTCCAGCAGCCAGCGCAGCGAGTCCCGTACGGCCTCGTCGTCGTCAACGACAAAGACGGTTTCCTGAGTGGTGGTGACAGGGCTATTCATAGTTCTCCCGTAACGGTATGTGATGCCGATGCCTCGCGCCCCCCTTGGCCGAGATCAGCGGGTTCCCCAATGGGCAGGCTGCAGTGGAACGTTGCGCCGGATATGCGGCCATCCGGCTCGACGTTGTTGACCACCCACAGACGCCCCCGATGCGATTCGATGATCGAACGGCAGATGTTCAGCCCCATGCCCATGCCATCGGACTTGGTGCTGTAAAACGGTTCAAACAGGCGCTCGGCGGTCGCTTCGTCGACGCCCGGGCCCTGGTCGATCACGCGGATGTCGACGAAGCCCGCCTCGATGTCGGCGACGACGCGGATCACGCCGTCCACCGACGCCGGCTTCACGTCGGCCATCGCTTCGGCCGCGTTCTTCATCAGGTTCACGAGCACCTGCTCGATCAGCACGGGGTCGACATAAATAATAGGCATTCTTGCGAGGATTTCCGTGACGATCCGGATCCTGCGCTTCCTGGCCTCGATTTCGGCGAGCCCGACCGCGTCGGCGACGATGTCCGCGACCCGCGCCGGCTGGCGCTTCGGCTCGCTGCGCTTCACGAATTCGCGGATCCGCTTGACGATCATCCCCGCGCGCAGCGCCTGCTGCGCGGTCTTTTCCAGCGCGGGCTGCAGCGTCTCCGGCGTGCCGCGGCCGCTCTTCACGAGCGCGAGCGTGCCCGAGCAGTAGTTGTTGATCGCGGCGAGCGGCTGGTTCAGTTCGTGAGCAATCGACGACGCCATTTCACCCATCGTCATCAATCGGCTCGTGAACTGCAGCTTCTCTTCCTGCTGGTGCGCGAGTTCCTGTGCCTTCTTGCGGGTCGTGATGTCGGTCGCGATCTGCATCTGCGCGAGGTGGCCGTCCACCCACTGGATGTACTGGCGCCGCACCTCGAACCACTTCTGGATGCTCTCGACGTACACCTCCTGCGCGTCCGCCGTGCTGCTCGTCAGCGCGGCGGCCGGCAGGCCCGCGAACGCGTCGACCATGTCGATCGAGTCGGATGAGGCCTGCGCGCGGTCGAAGCCGCCGCCCGACAGCTCGAGATGGCCGTCCGGACGAATGCCGAACAGGTGGCGGTAGTAGCGGTTCGCGAACAGCAGCTCGGCTTCGTCGGCGGCCAGCACCGACACCGCGGCGTCGAGGCTTTCGAGCACCGTCGTGAAGCGCTCGTGCGCGGCCGCGAGTTCCTCGCGCGCGCGCTTCGGCTCGGTGATGTCGGTCATCGACGACATCCAGCCGGTCTGGCGGCCCGAGCTGTCGATCAGCGGCGACACGTACAGGCGCGCATGGAACAGCGTGCCGTTCTTGCGCCGCACGCGCAGCTCGAAGCCCGAGCTCGGCGCCTTGCCGCGCAGCGTCATGTCGAGCTGGCGCTGCATTTCCGGGTACGCGTCGCGCGGCCAGTACGGGAACGGCGCGACCTTGCCGACGAGGTCGGTTTCGTCCCAGCCGGTCATCCGGCAGAACGCGGGGTTCACGTGCGTGATGCGGCCGTGCATGTCGAGCACGCGCATGCCGATCAGCACCGAGTTTTCCATCGCGCGGCGGAAGAACGCTTCCGCGTACAGCGCCTGCTGCGCCTCGAAGCGCTGGCGCGTGTGCTTCCACAGGCTCCAGAGGCTCCACAGCACGAAGCACGACAGGCCCGCGACGAGCCATACGAGCGTATTGTTGGTCAGGTTCGTGAGCTGCGGGAATGCGTACACGCGCACGGTCAGCCCCTGGCCGGGCGGATCGAGCGGCAGGTCGTAGTGCGAGTCGCGCGGCAGGCGCGGGCGCGTCGACGTGGACGACAGCTCGCGGTTGTTCGCGTCGGTGATCGAGATCTTGTACTTCGACGACAACTCCTGCGGGATGTCGTGCTTCAGGATGCCTTCGACCGAGAACACCGCGGCGATCGAGCCGAGGTACTCGCGGTCGCCGCGCATCACCGGTGTCTGCAGCGTGATGAAGCCGTTGCCGAAGTCGTCGTAGATCAGCGGTGAATAGGCCTGACGGCGCGTGCTGCGCGCCTCGTCGTACGCGCCGCGCACGGCGTCCTGCATCTGCGCTTCGCCGGGCTTCGCGAGCCGCTGGCCGAGCAGCGGCGGATGCACGGTCGGCCAGCGCTGCACGCCGGGCGACGTGTACCAGTTCAGGTAGAGGATTTCCGGATGCGTTTGCATCACGTCCGCGACCGCCATCTGGAACGCGTTCTGGTCGAGGCGGCCGGAAGCGAGGTCGCGCGACAGCGCCTGGAGCTGTTCCTGCGCGCCCGTCATCGACAGGCGGATCTGCTGCTGCGCCCATGCGACGTTACGGAAGAGGGTGTCTTCCTGCTGCTGCTGTTCGCGGCGATTGAGGCTCCACAGGATGAGGCTCATCACCACCAGGAACACCAGGATCGACAGCAGGGGCGTCAGCAAATAGGAATTGGACCACCACGGTCCGTGGTGCCAACGGGACGGCTGCGACTCCGCCGGCGGGCCCGACGGTCGCGCCGAGCGTGCGAAAAGCCGATCGGTCAACATGGCAGGATTGTAGCGCAGCGCAATACATGGAAAACCTATACCGGATATGTTGAACGGAAACGGATTTGTTCAGCCGCGACGCGCCGGAGAGCCTCGAAATATGGGTGCAGCGCAGCAATATTCCGCATTGCGAGAAAAGATCTCACAATTCGAAAATTTTGTTGCGCATGCCCGCGCACGCTCATTACAATCCGTCGGAGCTTGCCCGCAGCCGGTCGCGTCGCGTCGTCTGCACGAGAGCGATCCTCACATTCCAGGACCCAGGAGACGAGAATGTCCGCTGTACCGAACGAAGTGATGAAATATGTCGCCGCCGAACATGACGACGACCCGCAGGAAACCGTCGAATGGCTCGAGTCGCTCGACGGCGTAATCTCCTCCGTGGGCACTGGCCGCGCGCACTACCTGATCGAAAAGCAGATCGAATTCGCCCGCATGCACGGCGAACACCTGCCGTTTTCCGCGAATACCCCGTACATCAACACGATCCCGGTCGCCGCGCAGGCGAAGATCCCGGGTGACCAGGACATCGAGCACCGCATCCGTTCGTACACGCGCTGGAACGCGCTGGCGATGGTGCTGCGCGCGGGCAAGGACACAAACGTCGGCGGCCACATCGCATCGTTCGCATCGGCCGCGACGCTCTATGACGTCGGCTACAACCACTTCTGGCACGCAGCGTCCGAGCAGCACGGCGGCGATCTCGTGTTCGTGCAGGGCCACTCGTCGCCGGGCGTCTACTCTCGCGCGTTCCTGCTCGGCCGCCTGAAGGAAGAGCAGCTCGACAACTTCCGCCAGGAAGTCGACGGCAACGGCATTTCGTCGTACCCGCACCCGTGGCTGATGCCGGACTTCTGGCAGTTCCCGACCGTGTCGATGGGCCTCGGCCCGATCATGGCGATCTACCAGGCCCGCTTCATGAAGTACCTGGAAGCGCGCGGCATCACGAAGACGGAAGGCCGCAAGGTGTGGGCATTCCTCGGCGACGGCGAGACGGACGAACCGGAATCGCTCGGCGCGATCGGGATGGCGAGCCGCGAGAAGCTCGACAACCTCGTGTTCGTGATCAACTGCAACCTGCAGCGTCTCGACGGCCCGGTGCGCGGCAACGGCAAGATCATCCAGGAGCTGGAATCGGAGTTCCGCGGTGCCGGCTGGAACGTGATCAAGGTCATCTGGGGCAGCCGCTGGGACGCGCTGTTCGCACGCGACAAGTCGGGCGCGCTGATGCGCCGCATGATGGAAGTCGTCGACGGCGAGTACCAGACGTACAAGTCGGAATCCGGTGCGTTCGTGCGCGAGCACTTCTTCAACACGCCTGAACTGAAGGCGCTCGTCGCCGACTGGTCGGATGACGACATCTGGGCGCTGAACCGCGGCGGCCACGATCCGCACAAGATCTACGCGGCTTTCCACGAAGCCACGAACACGAAGGGCGCGCCGACCGTCATCCTCGCGAAGACCATCAAGGGCTACGGGATGGGCGAGTCGGGCCAGGCGATGAACATCACGCACCAGCAGAAGAAGCTGCCGGTCGAGCAACTGAAGAAGTTCCGTGACCAGTTCCGCCTGCCGATCACCGACGAGCAGATCGCCGACGTGCCGTACCTGAAGTTCGAGGAAGGCTCGAAGGAACTCGAATACATGCGCAAGCAGCGCATGGACCTCGGCGGCTACCTGCCGCACCGCCGCGAGAAGGCGACGTCGCTGCCGGTGCCGGCGCTCGACGCGTTCGAGCCGCTGCTGAAGGGCACGGGCGAAGGCCGCGAGATCTCGACGACGATGGCGTTCGTGCGGATCCTGAACATCCTGCTGAAGGACAAGGCGCTCGGCAAGCGCGTCGTGCCGATCGTCCCGGACGAATCGCGTACGTTCGGCATGGAAGGCCTGTTCCGCCAGATCGGCATCTGGAACCAGCAGGGCCAGAAGTACGTGCCGGAAGATTCCGACCAGCTGATGTTCTACAAGGAATCGGAAACCGGCCAGATCCTGCAGGAAGGCATCAACGAAGCGGGCGGCATGTGCGACTGGATCGCGGCGGCGACGTCGTACTCGACGCACGGCGAGATCATGGTGCCGTTCTACATCTTCTACTCGATGTTCGGCTTCCAGCGGATCGGCGACCTGGCATGGGCCGCGGGCGACATGCGTTCGCGCGGCTTCCTGCTCGGCGGTACCGCGGGCCGCACGACGCTGAACGGCGAAGGCCTGCAGCACGAAGACGGCCACTCGCTCCTGTGGGCGGCATCGGTGCCGAACTGCGTGAGCTACGACCCGACCTTCGGCTACGAGCTCGCGGTGATCGTCCAGGACGGCCTGCGCCGCATGGTGGCGGACCAGGAAGACGTGTACTACTACATCACGGTGATGAACGAGAACTACGAGCACCCGGCGATTCCGCAGGGCGAGCACGTGGCGGCCGACATCATCAAGGGCATGTACGCGTTCAAGAAGGCCGACGCCGACAAGAAGGCGCCGCGCGTCCAGCTGCTCGGCGCGGGCACGATCTTCAACGAAGTGATCGCTGCCGCCGACCTGCTGAAGAACGACTGGGGCGTCGCCGCCGACCTGTGGAGCGTGCCGAGCTTCACCGAGCTCGCGCGTGAAGGCCACCAGGTCGAACGCTGGAACCTGCTCCATCCGACCGAAGAGCGTCGTCTGTCGCACGTGCAGAAGTGCCTGAAGGACACGCAGGGCCCGGTCATCGCATCGACCGACTACGTCCGTGCGCTGGTCGACCAGATCCGCGGCCAGATCGATCGCCGCTTCGTCGTGCTGGGCACGGACGGCTTCGGCCGCTCGGATACCCGCGAGAAGCTGCGTCACTTCTTCGAAGTCGACCGTCACTGGGTCACCGTCGCCGCGCTCAACGCGCTGGCCGACGAGGGCACGATCGAGCGCAAGGTGGTCGCTGACGCGATCGCCAAGTACAACCTCGATCCGTCGAAGCCCAACCCGATGACCGTTTAACGCACACGCCGTGTGATGCCGCGCGCCGCTCCCGCGAGGGGCGCGCGCGGCCATGGAGACAGAAACAGATGAGTCAAGCGATCGAAGTGAAGGTGCCGGATATCGGCGATTACAAGGACGTGCCGGTGATCGAGATCGGCGTGAAGGTCGGCGATACCGTCGAACCGGAGCAGTCGCTCGTCACGCTCGAGTCGGACAAGGCGACGATGGACGTGCCGAGCCCGGTCGGCGGCGTCGTGAAGGAAATCAAGGTGAAGGTGGGCGATTCCGTGTCGGAAGGCTCGCTGATCATCCTGCTCGAAGGCGGCGCCGCGGCGCAGGCGAACGGCGCGTCCGCGCCCGCAGCTGCTCCGGCTCCGGCTGCAGCACCGGCACCGGCTGCTGCAGCACCGGCGGCCGCACCGGCAGCAGCCGGCGGCACGCTCGAAGTGAAGGTCCCCGACATCGGCGACTACAAGGATGTGCCGGTGATCGAGATCGGCGTGAAGGTCGGCGACACGGTCGAGAAGGAGCAGTCGCTCGTCACGCTCGAGTCGGACAAGGCGACGATGGACGTGCCGAGCCCGGCCGCAGGCGTCGTGAAGGACATCAAGGTGAAGGTGGGCGATTCGGTGTCGGAAGGCACGCTGATCGTGCTGCTCGAAGCCGCAGGCGCAGCGGCTGCCGCACCGCAGGCGAGCGCACCGGCTCCGGCCGCTGCCGCTGCCGCGCCGGCACCTG
>NZ_JAAGPC010000239.1:0-10143 GCF_017104595.1 Burkholderia sp. Tr-20390
CACGCGCTCGACGCGGTGCTGCGCGGCGCCGATCCGCGCCGCGCGCGCTCGCGCGCCTGCCTGCACCGGTTGCTCGAACGCCAGCACTACCGGCTCGCGTGGTGGCGCACGGCCGCCGACGAGCTGAACTGGCGGCGCTTCTTCGACATCGCGACGCTCGCGGCCATCCGCGTCGACGACGATGCGGTGTTCGATGCCGTCCATGCGCTGCCGCTGCGGCTTCATGCGGCCGGCTACATCGACGGCCTGCGCGTCGATCACGTCGACGGCCTCGCCGATCCGCGCGCGTATGGCCGGCGGCTGCATCAGCGGCTGGCCGCGCAACGCGACGCGCGGCCGTACATCGTCGTCGAGAAGATCCTCGCGCCCGGCGAAACGCTGCGCGCCGACTGGGCCGTCGACGGCACGACCGGCTACGACTTCATGAACGATGTCGGCGCGCTGCTGCACGATCCGGCCGGCGCCGCGCCGCTCGCCGCGCACTGGGCCCACGTGTCGGGTTCGTCGCGCACGTTCGCGCAGGAAGCGCTCGACGGCAAGCGACGCGTGCTGATGCGCCAGCTCGCCGTCGAGCATGCGCGCGCCGCGCGGGCGTTGCACCGGGTGGCGCGTGCGGCACCCACGACGCGCGACGTGAGCCGGATCGCGATTCGACGCGTACTGGGGGAACTCGCGGTGCAGTTGCCCGTGTACCGGATGTATCCGGTGCAGGACGAAGAACCTGCCGACGCCGACCGTCGCGTGCTCGCGCAAGCGTACGAACGGGCGGTCGAGGCCGTCGATCCTGCCGACCGGTTCGCACTCGATCACGTCGCCACCTGGCTCGGGTTGCCGATCGTACGCGTGCCGCGCGCGGACGCCGCCGCGCTGCACGCGGCGCGCGTCGCGTTCGCGCAGCTCACCGCGCCGCTGGCCGCGAAGGGTGTCGAGGATACGGCTCACTATCGTTACGGCCGGCTCTTGTCGCGCAATGAAGTCGGCGCCGACGCGGGCGACTTCAGCCTGTCGCGCGGCGCGTTCCATGCGCGCAACCGGCGCCGCGCGCGCACCGTGCCGCACGGGCTCGTCGCCACCGCCACGCACGACCACAAGCGCGGCGAGGACGCGCGTGCGCGGCTCGCCGTGCTCAGCGAAATGCCCGACGCGTGGCGCGCGGTGTCGCTCGACTGGTCCGCGCTCAACCGGCCGCATCGCGGCAGCGCGCATCGCGACCTCGCATGGGCACCGGGGCCGGCCGCCGAGGCGATGCTGTACCAGACGCTCGTCGGCTGCTGGCCGCCCGAACTCGCGCCCGACGACGCGGCGGGGCTCACGGCGCTCACCGAACGCGTCGTGCAGTGGCAGACGAAAGCGCTGCGCGAGGCGAAGCGTCACACCGACTGGCTCGCGCCCGATATTCGCTACGAGCGCGATTGCGAAGCGTTCGTCCGCGCGATCCTGAAGCCGCGTGGCGCCAGCGACTTCGCCCATCGGCTCCATGCGTTCGTCGCGCGGATCGCGCCGGCCGGCGTCGTCAACAGCCTGACGCAGGCCGTGCTGCGGATGGCATCGCCCGGCGTGCCCGACCTGTATCAAGGATCTGAGTCATGGGATCACTCGCTCGTCGATCCGGACAACCGCCGCGACGTGCCGTTCGCGGCGCTCGCGGCCGAGCGGGTCGACGGGCCGGTCGCGTCGTATCTGGCGGCGTGGCCCGATGCGCGCGTGAAGCGGGCGCTGGTCGAGCGCATGCTGGCGCTGCGCGCGCGATGGCCGGCGACGTTCGCGGATGGCGCCTACGTGCCGCTGCGCGTACGCGGCCCGCTCGGACGTCATGCGGTGGCGTTCGCACGGTGCAGCGACGAGGCCACCGTGGTGGTGGTCGCGACGCGGCTCGCGGGTCGGTTGCTTGGCGAAGCGCCGGAATTGCCGCGCGTGGAACCCGCGCAATGGGGCGATACGGCGGTCGTGCTGCCGCGCGATATCGACGGGCCGTGGATGGACGGGCTGAATGCGGGGGATGCCATCGACGTGGCGGGAGGGTTGATCAAGCTCGGTGACTGGCTGGCCGCGCTACCGGTTGCCGTGCTGGTGGCTGCGCGTCCAACGAGCGAATCGTGATCGTCCAGCGCAATCTGGCAGATGGAACGCCGGGCGGCCGTCGTCCCATCATCGATACCGGCGGCAGCCCCCTCCATACAACTGTCGGCATTTGCGTTTTGTCACGAGCATCCCACACTCTGATCGTGCCCCAAATCACAAGGAAAAATCGAATTTGTGCAAAATGGCCTGCGTATAATCGTTTTTGTACATCCAAAATCGATTTACGCCCGAAACGAGCTTCCATAATCGGTTTTGCGCATTGCCTGGGCCGACCTACAGGAGCTTTCAAATGGCTGAATTGCCCGACGATCCGATCGGTACCGCATGGTTGATCGCAAACTGCGACGTTGTCCCAATGGCGCGGCCGCCGGTGCTCAGCCGCATCGGCGGCCGGCGCGCCACCGAAGTCATTGACGGTTATCGGCTCGAGACCTACCCGGAACTGATGCGCCCGGCGAACGATATCGCCGCGCACCTTCAGTTTCACTTGCGCCACGAGGTGCCGCAACTGGAGTTTCTTGCGCGCCTGTTCGCGCGATCGGGGCCCGGCTTCGTCCAGGACTGGATCGACTCCGAACCCACCGGGCAGTATGCCCGTCGCGCCGCCTTTCTTTACGAATGGCTCACACGCGACGAGTTGAGTGTTCCGGATCGGCTGGGCGGCAACTATGTCGACGTGCTCGACGACGCCAAAGTCGTCACCTCGTCACGCGACCACATCGTGAAGAATCCGCGGTGGCGAGTGAACGATAATCTTCCCGGAACACGTTACTTCTGCCCGACCCTCGTGAAGACAGCCGCTTTCATGGAGGCTGCCGAGTTGAACGTGCCGCGCCTGTTCGCCGATCTCGCGGCGGAATTCGGTGAGGATCTGCTTATGCGGGCAGCGGCCTGGATGACCTTGAGGGAAAGCAAAGCCAGTTTCGCCATCGAAGGGGAAGCCGACCGCACTTCCCGCATTCAGCGCTTCGCGGACGTCATGGCCCGGCGTACTGCCCAAGGCGAACAGCCGTTGTCGGACGACGCTGCTGCAGAATTACAGCGGGAGATTCTCGGCGAGAGAACCACGCTCACACGGTTCGGCTTCCGGCAATCGCCCGTATTCGTCGGGGAAACCGTGCGCTTCAACGAGGTCGTGCACTATGTCGCACCGGGGCAGGATGATGTACCGGCCATGCTTGACGGACTTCGCATTTTCCTGACGCGCACTGCCGGTCAATCACCCGTGATGCGCAGCGCGGTCGCAGCCTTCGGTTTCGTCTACGTACATCCACTGGCGGACGGAAACGGCCGCGTCCACCGCTTCCTGATCAACGATGTGCTCCGTCGGGATGGTGTCATTCCGGAGCCGGTCATCCTGCCTGTTTCCGCGGTGATCATGGACGACGCAGGCGAACGCCGTGGCTACGACAGAGTACTAGACCAAGTGTCCTCGCCACTGATGGAGCACGTCCGCGATCACATCGTCTTCGAGGCCGCCCAGACCACCTATCCTGACGGCGTTGTCTCCAACTTCGCGTTTGATGGTGCGGAACTGGCCAAGCCGCTGTGGCGATACCCGGACCTCAGCCCTCATGTGCAATACCTTGCCAACATAATCAAGCGCACGCTGACCGAACACATGCGCGAGGAATCGCGCTATTTGCGCAGTCACGCGCTGGCTCGGCAGGTACTCAAAGAAATCGTGGAAATGCCGGATCACCAAGCCGACCGTGTACTGCGCTCGATCGAACAGAATCAGGGGCAACTCAGCAACGTTCTCGCGAAGGAGATGCCCGTCTTGCAGCAGCCGGGTATCTGGCCCGCGATCGTCGAAGCAGTATCCTCGGCCTTTCGCGACGGCGACTCCACGGATGCCGCGATCGTTGATCGATACCGCCCTGAACGACCGGCCGGACAGTAAAGCAAGCCTCACGACAACACGGCCGCCGGCAACGCGCAGCTTTCCGCTACACAGGAAACGCCGCATCCGCCCGTCACGCGTCGGTGACGTCGGGCTCGCGCGCGTCGTTGCGTTGCACGCACTGCACGACCGACAACCCGTCGGCGGTCAACGCAGGCCGGCGCTCGCCGGACGCGTCGTCGTGCTGCATCACGATCAGTTGCTGTTCGACCAGCGCGAAGACATCCTCGCGGTCGATCTGGATCTGCTCCGGTGCGCGATGCACCAGCAGCAGCGTGGCGAATTCATGTGCGGTCAGCATGCTCGTTCCCCGTTGGCGGCTGCGCGAGATGCGCGCCGGCGATCAGCCATGCATGCAGGGACCATGCCGGGTGGCGTGTCGCCCCCGTCATCCGTGCCGCCTGCGCGCGGCGCGATGTGGCACCACACGGCGGCCCGTGCGCGGTGCAAAGTTTTCAACGGCGTGTAATGCGGGAGGAAAACCGGCAGGAGGGAAACCGGCGCAGGACACGCCGGGAACGTCAACCGGGTCAGGATCGCCGGGACCGGAACAGGCCCGCTCGCGCACGACCGGCCGGCGCACGGAAATAGCCGCTGTGCAGCACCACGCCGCCGTTGCCGTTACCGCCGCCGTCGCTGTTGCTGCCGCCCAGCACGTCGGCACAGGCGGCTGCGATGCGCGCGCGGCCCTGTTCGAACGCATCGCGCAAGTCGGCCTCCAGCGCGGAGCGTGCGCCGAAATGATCTTCCAGCGCTTCGACCGTGATCGCGCAGGTTTGCAGTTCGCCCTCGACATCGATGACGAAACGCAACTGCAGCGCCGCCCCGTCGAACACGGGCGGCTCGTCGACCAGCGTCACGCGGCGGGCGGAATCGGCGGCCATGGTTTCAGGCGCCCCGCGCCGAAAGGCGATCGACCGGTGCGCCACCGACCGCGAGAATGGCTACCTTGCAATGCCCCAACCTTCCGCTCATGAGCCCCTCCGTCCACGTGGCGGCACGTGTCGTGCCATGCCAGTCCCGCAGCAAGCTACGTGCCTGCCGCCCCGTTCGCGCGTGCGAGTCGAGTATCGGAAAGCCGATCGGCACGGCTACTGCAGAAGACGCGCGGCGTCGAGCATCGCATCGGTCAACTCGACCGTCAGCGTCACGTGTTCGTCGGGCAGGCGCTCGAGCAGGTCTTCCACCGTGGCGTGCAGGATCGCGTGCACGCGCATCCGCGTGCTTTCGTCGAGATCCGCATAACGTTCCATCGTGTCGCAGTCGAGCACGAGCACGACCGAATGCCGCGCGGTCTCGGGCGGCGGGTCCGCCGCCTCCGCCCACGCCGCCTGAAACATGATCCTGCCCGTCGAGACGTCGACATGGACCGTCGTATCGAGATCGTCGGCGTCGATCATGTCGCCATCGGCATCGTTGTCGATCTCGTCGTTTTCCAGCCAGATCCGGGAATGCGATTGCATGATGTCCTCCTGCGTGATGGCGTGATGGCGGGATGGCACGTCCAGCCCCTCTTCTGCAGCAACACCCGTGCCGCGGCCGGCACGGGTTCGTCGTACGGATCACGCGCGCCGCGCGGCACGCGGTTTGCGTCGCCCACCTCGTCACTACGTCCCTGTCACCCCAATGGAGCCGACTTGATGCCTTCCGCTACCGCTACCCACGCGCATGGCAAGCACCTGACACGACGCCCGGGCCGCGCCCGCGGCAACGACCCGCACCACCGCAAGCGCTGGTCCGCCGACGTCACGCAAAAAAGCGATGCGCTCGACATCGAACCCAATATTTTCAAGTCCGACGACCCGGCCGCGATCGCCGCGTCGCTGAAGCATTCGGCCGAACACAGCCGCCGCCACCACGGGTCGCCATTCCAGTCGGCGATGTCGATGCTGAACTTCTACGTGAACCGCGCGGGCCGCAACCTGCCGAAAACGCGCCGCGCCACGCTCGAACGCGCGAAGCGGAAGCTGCGCGAGGCGTTCGGCCGCAAGCCCTGACGGCGCGCGACCACCTGATCGGCCTGCCACGGCACACATGCACGAGACGCTCTGGTACCTGATCGTCGGCGCGGTGCTGATGGGCATGGGCGTCGCGACGTCCGCGCTGCGCCACCTGCCCGTCAGCACCGCGATGATCTATCTCGTGCTCGGCGTCGTGCTCGGCCCGGCCGGCGCGGGCCTGCTGGATCTCGATCTCGAACGCGACGCACGGCTGCTGCGTGAAATCGTCGAGATCGCGCTGCTCGTCTCGCTGTTCGCGATCGGGCTGCGGCTGCGCGTGCCGCTCACCGACCGCCTGTGGCACGTGCCGTGCCGCCTCGGCCTGCTCGCGATGGTCGTCACCGTGCCGCTGCTGGCCGCGTGCGCGATGCTCGCACTCGGGCTCGACTGGGGCCCCGCGCTGCTGCTCGCGGCGATCCTCGCGCCGACCGACCCGGTGCTCGCGCACGACGTGCAGGTGCACGACCCGGGCGATCGCGATCTCGTGCGCTTCGCGCTGTCGGGCGAAGGCGGCCTGAACGACGGGATCGCACTGCCGTTCGCGCTGGCCGGGCTCGCGCTGTGCGGCGCGCCCGGCACGACGCACGGGCTGCCGCCGCTGTCGGGCGCGTTCGCGCTCACCGCGCTGTGGGGCATCGCCGGTGCGGCCGCGATCGGCGGCGGCCTCGGCTGGATCACGACGAAGACGATCGGCTCGCTGCGCACGCGCCACGCGCAGGCGCTCGGCCTCGAAGGCTTCTTCGCGCTCGCGCTGATCGTGCTGTCGTTCGGCGCCGCGCAGTACGCGCATGCATTCGGGTTCATCGCGACGTTCGCGGCCGGGGTCGCGATGCGCCGGGTCGAGCACCGCGCGAGCGGCGATCGCGCGCCGCGCGAAGTGATCGGCCAGATCGATTCGGCCGACGTCGTCGCCACCGAGAAGCATCCGGACAAAGCGCACGCGTTCATGGCCGAATCGGTGCTCGGCTTCACGATCGAACTCGAACGGATCGCCGAAGCCATCGTGATGACGATGATCGGCAGCGTGCTCATGACGCTGCCCGGCCCGCTGCTGACGTGGGGCGCGGTCTCGCTGGCCGTCGTGCTGTTCGTCGCCGTGCGCCCGCTGGCGGTGCTGGTCACGCTCACCGGCTCGCGCGCGACGCATGCGCAGCGACGGCTGATGGCGTGGTTCGGCATCCGGGGCATCGGCTCGTTCTACTACCTGCTGTTCGCGCTCGAACACGGGCCCTCCGCCGCAGTGCGCCCGCTCGCGGCCCCCGTGCTGGCCGTCGTGTCGGCATCGGTGATCGCGCACGGGATCACCGCGACGCCGCTGATGAACTGGTATCACCGGCTGCAGCATCGGCGCTGACGCGTGCATGACGATGCGCGCTGCCACGCAATCAGGCCGCCACGTGGGTGGTGGCGCCGCAGGGGTGTGAGGGAAGCATCGACATCGACATGCGCTCGCCGCGTTCGGGATGCAGCAGCCACGCGGATCGCCGCGCCGCCGCCCCGCGAGCGGTAGCGGCGTCAGGGTGCGCGCAGCGCCGCGTCGAGTTCGGCGCGCGTCACGTCGAGCGCGACGTTGCATTCGATCGCCGTCTCCTCGACGCGCGGCTTGCGCTCGTCCACCGCGCGCCGCGCGCGGTCGCACAGAACCGTGCGCACGCGCAGCCGGTCGGCCGCGCTGAGCGACGCATAGCGCGTGATCACGTCGGGCTCGAACCGCAGGTCGACCGTGCAACGCCATTCGCGCGCGTCCTCGTCGGACGGCACGCGCACCCACGACACCTGGATCGTCAGCCGCCCGGACGCGTCGTCCGCGTGCACGACGACGGTCGATTCCGACGGAAAGCCGATCGCGAGCGCATGCTCGAGTTCCGCGATGCGCTGCGACCGGCCGGGTGCGCCGCTCATCGTCGCACGACGCCCAGCAGCAGCGTGACGAGGAAGATCACGACGAAGATGTAGAACAGGATCTTCGCGATCTCGGCCGCGCCGGCCGCGATCCCGCCGAAGCCGAACACGGCCGCGACGATCGCGATGATGAAGAAGATGACCGCGTAACGCAGCATGGATACCTCCTGGATGGCAGCAGTGGTCAATACACGTCGTCGCCGGTCACGCATCGTGCTTGTGCTCCGGTTTGCCGCATCGCGGCGTGGACGCCATTTTTTCACGTTCCTTTTCGCTCATCGACCTGGCCATCGGCTTCGCCGGCGGCATGAGGTCCCGCATTTTCGTGTTGCCGCGCCCGGCCGACAGCGCGGCGCCCGCCGCGCTCTGCCGGGCTCGAGACTTTGCCGGCATGGTTGCGCGCCTGTCGCGGGCGCACGCGTCGACGCGACGGTCGGCACGTGCACGCGACAGGTTCGCCCGGGCCGCCGTCATGCGGCGTCGCGGCGGCGCAGGTCGGCCGGCGGAATCTTCATCGCCTGGCGATACTTCGTCACCGTGCGACGCGCAAGCAGGATGCCGCGGCCCGCGAGGTTCTGCGCGAGCGTGACGTCGGACAGCGGATCGGTGTGCCGCTCGGCCGCGATCATGTCGCGGATCAACACCTTCGCGGCCGCCGCCGAGCACACGCCCTTGCCGGCCGCCTCGAGCTTGCGCGGGAAGAAATGCTTGAACTCGAACGTGCCGTGCGGCGTGGCCATGTACTTGTTGCCCGTCGCGCGCGATACGGTCGATTCGTGCAGGTCGAGTTCCTCGGCGATGTCGCGCAACACGAGCGGCTTCATCGCGATCTCGCCGTAGCGGAAGAAATCGCGCTGCCGCGCGACGATGCATTCGCCGACGCGCTGGATCGTCTCGAAGCGCTTCTGCACGTTGCGGATCAGCCAGCGCGCTTCCTGCAGCTGCTGGCCGAGCGGTGAATCGCGTTCGCCGCTCGACTGCGCGAACAGCGTCGCATAGCGTTCATGCAGCCGCGCACGCGGCAGCACGGCCGGGTTGATCGTCACGATCCACTCGTCGCGCACCTGGCGCACGATCACGTCGGGCACCACGTAGTCGCCGCGCGTGCTGCCGTAATGATTGCCGGGGCGCGGGTCGAGCCCGCGCACCAGCGCGCAGGCCGCCTGCAGCGTCGGCGCGTCGCAGCCGAGCCGCCGCTGGATCTCGGCCGTCTCGCGGCGGGCCAGACGCTCGAGATGCTCGCGCGCGATCGCTTTCGCTTCCGCGAGCGCCGGCGTGCCGGCCGGAATCGCGTCGAGTTGCAGCACGAGACACTCGGACAGCGAGCGCGCGGCCAGGCCCGGGCGGTCCAGCATCTGCACGAGCCGCAGCCCGATCGCGAGATCCTGCTCGGAGAGCAGCAGCGCGGGGTCGGCCGCGACCAGCAGTTCGCCCAGTTCCTGGCGCAGGTAGCCGTCGTCGTCGAGCGCGTCGATCACGAGGCGCGCGGCTTCGCGGTCACGGCGGTTCAACGGATAGAGCCGCAACGCATCGTGCAACTGCTGATTCAGCGACGGCTCCGCGGCCAGCCATTCACCGGGCGACTGGCCGCCCGCATCGTCGCCCTGGCGGCTCGTGCCGCGCGGCGCGGGCGCGGCCGTCAACGACACTTCGGACACCTCGGGCACTTCGGGGGCGTCGCCATCCTGCGGGCGAGCGTCGTCGGGCTGGGGTGCCGCATCGGGCGCGGCGGCCTCGGCCAGCTGCCCGGGGGCGTCGGCGGCAGCCTCCTCGTCGCCGTGGCCATCCTCGAGGAACGGATTCTGATCGAGCGCCTGCCGCAATTCCTGTTGAAATTCGAGCGAGGACAACTGCAGCAACCGCAGCGACTGCTGAAGCCTCGGCGTAAGTGCCAGATGCTGTCGCATCTGCAGCGCAAGCGAGACGGACATCGATGGTCCTCCTGACGTTTCACGGTTTCGTTTCGTATTCGGTCAGGATTGATGCAGCTTCCATGCCAAGCGGCCCGAACGCTCCGCGTCGCGGCTCGCGCGGGTTCGTACCCCGTCTTGCAGCGCGTCGAGGGCCGCTTTTTTACAAGCTGTCGGCAAGTTTTGGGCACGCGTTTCGCGCACCGTCCCGCCACGCACCGGCCGTGGGATGTTTCAGTACAGCGGCGGCGGCGTGCCCGGTAGCGTCGGGTCGCCCGGCGTGCCGTTCGGGCCCGGTGGCGGCACGTCGGCCGGGTCGCCGCCCGTCGCGCCCGGCGGCAACGTG
>NZ_JAAGPC010000240.1:0-240 GCF_017104595.1 Burkholderia sp. Tr-20390
TCGAAAAAAAAAAACAGGTCCTCTTTCATTGTCAGGAGGTCTCACCCAAATTTGTCACAAATTATTCCGCGATCTGCTTTTACTCCTTCGACAGCCCCCTTCTTTACGCGATTCTCGCCCATTTCGAGCGTTCTTACTCGTTACGTTACCCTGCGTCTCGTAACCACGCTTGCCCATCCTTCATCCCCTCTCTCACCTCCCTCGCGTGCTACCCGCTTTCTCAGTCGTCTCTACTATCAC
>NZ_JAAGPC010000241.1:0-10329 GCF_017104595.1 Burkholderia sp. Tr-20390
TGGCGTCCGGTTCGACCGCGAGCGTGACGGGCGGCACCGTGGATACCTCGGGCGCGGCCGACGTCGACGCGACCTGCGGCGGCGGCACGGGCGGTGAGGCCGGCGTGCGTGTCGGGGCCGGCCCGGGCTCGGCCGATGTTCCGGACGTGCCCGTTGCGGGTCCGTGCGAGGCAAGGGTCATGATCGCGTTGCGGGTTTTCCCGACGGCGGCTCCGATCGCGCCGGAGATGTCGTGCGTCACGCTCGCATGGCCGACCGTCGTGTCCCGTTCGGCGTACGCGAAGAGGCCGAAGATCGCGGCGAATGCGGCGAAGCTGAGCGCCGCGTTCTTTCCGGGACCCCAGGAGGGTTTCGGCTGGTGGGCGGGCGAGCCGTCCTGTCGTTCTGCACGAGTCATTCATGTCTCCTCGATTCGATACGGATACGTTGTGGTGTAAGACGTGATGCGGTGCGCTCAGGCGGCGCTCACCATTTCAACTGCGTGGTTAGCGCACCCGTTTCGACGATCGCAAACTGGGTCGCGCCCTGATAGGTTCCTTCGACCCGGTAGCTCGCATCGGGCACGCTGAACAGGCAACGCGACCCCGATGCATTGAATTCGACGAGCACGCGGCCATGTCGCCGCAGGCGCACCTGGACGTTGGCGAGCGGCTGCCCCGTCTTGGCCGAAGCAAACGACACGCCCAGGTTGTACGGCCGTCCGTCGGGCGGCAGCGGTGCCGTACCGTCGATCCGCGCATCGCCGCAGATATACGAAATGACGTAGCGATCCGCACCCGGGCCGGATGCAGGGGCGGGCGCGGACGCGGGCGGCTGGGACGCGAGCGTCTGGGCCATCGCATTCATGCTGAGCGCGCAGATGAAGACGCTCAGGAAAGGGCGAGCATGCTGTCGAAACGAGGAAGACATTGCAACCTCCCGTCCGGAATCAATGGCGAGCATTTATTCCGAGTCAGATTTGCCAACGTTCTTTTTGCGACACGCTATTGATACACGATGGACTTTGAACCAACAACCGCGTGTGGCCTGAATGGGACGACGTTAAATATCCTATTTAAATAGGATTGCGACGGATTCGTGCGATTCTCTTAACTATGAAGAAAGTCGATATTGCCGAATATGAATATTGCTAGTCGGTAGCGATGATCCGCCACGCATTGAATCACGTCGGAAGTATTGACATTCGTGCCGAAAAATAACAACTGATAAAAGGAATTTTTGCGGCTGTGTTCCAGGAAAATTGAAATCGATCCAGATACAGGTCGCACGATATGAAATGCGGAGGAGGCGTTGTTGGTATTTTAGATTGTTACAGGTAAATCGAAACTTTTAATTTGTTCTGTAACAGGGTATTTCTGTCCTGATAATCAGACTGAAAATGCCGATGTGCAATGCCGGACGTAAAAAGTTCATCCGCGGGATGCAAACGATTGCGAATCATCTGATATCGATTACGCGTCCGGCACGGTCATTTTTCAGGCTAAAGCGGGATCGTCGCTTGCTACCGGAAAGCGGGTCGTGTGCTCCGGGAAGCGGCGCGGCGCGAATGGATGCGCACACCGGATTGTCGCCAACCGGACTTGCGTTCGCGTCGCCCGCGGGAACGACGCGAACGCGACGATCAGCGGCTGCCGCCCGCGCTGCGCCGGGCGATGCGCATCGCCGGTGCGGCCGCGGGTTCGGCCGCGCCGGCTGCACCGTCGACCGCCGTGCGCGGCCGGTTCATGATGTAGGTCCACAGTTGCTCGGCCGCGAGCCCGCGCTTGCGGGCCGACCGGTACAGGCGGATTTCGAGCTCGGTGATCCAGTCGCCGGAACCCGCGCACACGAGCGTGCCTTCCGCGAGTTCCTTCGCGACGCAGCTTTCCGGCAGCCAGCCGATCCCGTGCCCGGCCACGACCATGCCTTTCAGGGCCTCGGACATGTGCGTCTCGAAGCAGCGGTGCAGCACGTACGGCTCGGTGGCATTCAGCAGCAGCATCTCGACGATGTTGCCGAGAAACGCGCCCGACGAATACGCGAGCAGCGGCAGCGGCGCATCGGGGGTGCCCGGCAGCTGGAACACGGGCTTGCCGCGCGCATCGGGTGTCGACACGGGCAGGATCCGTTCGACGCCGAGGCTGACGAACGGGAAGTGGTTCGGGTCGAGCACGATCGGCAACTGCGGATGGTGATAGCCGAGCAGCAGGTCGCATTCCCCTTCGACGAGCTGCTGCACGCCTTCCGGCACGTTCACCGCGTTGACGCGCGCGGTGACGTGGCCGACCTCGCCGTTGAGCTGCTTGAGCCATTCGGGAAACAGCGTGAAGACGAGCGTGTGGGCCACCGCGAAACGCACGACCTGGTCGCTGGCCGCGAACTGGTCGTAGCCGTTCACGAGATTGCGCGCCGCATACATGCTGCGCAGGATGTCCGCGGCGAGCCCGCGGAACATCTGGCCGGCTGGCGTGAGCGTGATCGGGTTGATGCTCCGGTCCACCAGCTTCGCGTCCATCCAGGTTTCGAGTGCCGCTATTCGTCTGCTGAATGCCGATTGCGTGAGGTGCCGGTTACGCGCGGCCCGGGAAAAGCTCTTGGTATCCGCAAGGCTCAGGAAATCTTCCAGCCACTTTGCTTCCATTTCGATCTTCGCTTTTTATAGTCGGGCGCCTGAAAGGCGGCGGCACCGTTTGCTGCACGAACGTTCTAGCGTACCGCGCATCGCGCCGCCCGACCCGATGTTTTTTTTCGATGGGTGTCAGTCGAAATATGCATGGGCGTTGTCGGCGGGATTACGGCTGCATAGCGTTGAGGTGCCGGACCCGGCTAACCAGACAGTTCATCGCGTCGAACTGCCGGTGCGGCCGCAGACGGTACTTCCCCCAGGGCCGGTTGCGCCGTGCGCGTGCCGGCCCGCCTTCCCGTCCTTTCGTTCCGCTGGGCCGATGCGCGGGCGGGCCGTTTTTTTTGTGCAGTGCAGATTGCACATTCGTGACACGCGGGGGAACTATGTTCGAAAGACGCGGCGCAGCATGAACCGTGCGCGCCGGCGACGCACCGTCGTCGCCCGTCGCGTCGGGCGCTGCACCGCGATGGTGCGCAATGCCGCGCGGGCGTGCCCGGCGCGGCGCAAAAACGGGGGGATATCGAGGGGATCGCGCAAGGCACGTTCCTTGCAAAGCATTCATTACGCCGGTCCGGCATGCGCAATGCCGGGGAAAACGATCGATGGAGAAAAGATCGATGAAGCCATTCGATGAAATGCTGCAATCCGGCGACATGGTAAGGGCGCCCTACGCGCGCCTGAAGCAGTGGCTCGACACGCAGAATCCCGCGAGCCTCGCCCAGAAGGCCTACGACGCGGAAGGCGTGTTCCGCAAGACGGGCATCACGTTCGCCGTCTACGGCGACGCGGAGGCCGCCGAGCGGCTGATTCCGTTCGACATCGTCCCGCGCATCATCTCGGGCGCCGAATGGAGCCGGCTGTCGCTCGGCATCGAGCAGCGCGTGATGGCGCTCAACGCGTTCCTCGACGACATCTACCACCGCCAGGAAATCGTGCGCGCGGGCATCGTGCCGAAGCACCTGATCGCGCACAACGAAGCGTTCATCCCGGAGATGATCGATTTCCGGCCGCCCGGAAACGTTTACACGCACATCATCGGCGTGGACATCGTGCGCACCGGCGAGAACGAATTCTATGTGCTGGAAGACAACGCGCGCACGCCGTCCGGCGTGTCGTACATGCTGGAAAACCGCGAGACGATGATGCAGCTCTTCCCGGAGCTGTTCCAGCAGGTGAAGGTGCGCCCGGTCGAGACTTATCCGCAGATGCTGCGCCAGTCGCTCGCGGCCGTGTGCCCGCCGGGCGGCAACGCCGACAACCCGACCGTCGCCGTGCTCACGCCCGGCATCCACAATTCCGCGTACTACGAACATTCGTTCCTCGCCGACCAGATGGGCGTGCATCTCGTCGAGGGCAGCGACCTGCAGGTGATCGACGGCCGCGTCGCGATGCGCACGACCGAAGGCTTCCAGCCGATCGACGTGCTGTATCGCCGCGTCGACGACGCATTCCTCGATCCGCTCACGTTCCGCCCCGATTCGGTGCTCGGCGTCGCGGGGATCATGGACGTGTACCGCGCGGGCAACATCACGATCGCGAACGCGCCCGGCACCGGCATCGCCGACGACAAGGCGATCTACTCGTACATGCCGGAAATCGTCGAGTTCTACACGGGCCGCAAGGCGCTGCTGGAGAACGTGCCGACCTGGCGCTGCGGCGAGGCCGACAGCCTGAAATACGTGCTCGACCATCTCGACGAACTGGTCGTGAAGGAAGTGCACGGCTCGGGCGGCTACGGGATGCTGGTCGGGCCGTGCGCATCGAAAGCCGAGCTCGAAGCCTTTGCCGCG
The DNA here is from genome assembly GCF_017104595.1 of Burkholderia sp. Tr-20390. NCBI lineage: Bacteria > Pseudomonadati > Pseudomonadota > Betaproteobacteria > Burkholderiales > Burkholderiaceae > Burkholderia > Burkholderia sp. Tr-20390. The sequence goes on from NZ_JAAGPC010000241.1 coordinate 4,396, forward strand.
AAGCTGCGCGCGCGCCCCGCGAACTACATCGCGCAGCCGACGCTCGCGCTGTCCACGACGCCGATCCTGACCGAAGCCGGCCTCGCGCCGCGCCACGTCGACCTGCGGCCGTTCGTGCTGGTGTCGGACCGGATCCGCATCACGCCGGGCGGACTGACGCGCGTCGCGCTGAAGGAGGGATCGCTCGTCGTCAACTCGAGCCAGGGCGGCGGCACCAAGGACACCTGGGTGCTGGCCGACTGAGCCGGACGCGACCGCGCGCCCCGCGACCGGGGCGCCAACCGAACGAAGACGGAGTGGACACGAGATGCTTCTGGGACGTACTGCAAGCGGTCTCTACTGGATGTACCGCTATATCGAGCGCGCGGAGAACATCGCGCGCATCGTCGATGCCGGGCTGCGGATGGCGCTCACGCGCACGTCCGACGCGCCGGCCGAATGGTCGTCGGTGCTCGTCAGCTCGGGCACGGACGACGGCTACCGGCAGAAATACGACGCGTATGCGGCCGATACCGTGACCGACTACCTGCTGCGCGACCGCGACAACCCGTCGAGCGTGCTGTCGTGCATCGACGCCGCGCGCTCGAACGCGCGGATGGTGCGCACGGCGCTCACGCGCGAGGCATGGGAGAGCGTGAACGGCGCGTGGCTCGCGCTGCGCCGCGCGCTCGCGCAGCCGGTGCCGGAGAGCGAACTGCCGGCCGTGCTCGACCAGGTGAAGCGCGAAACCGCGCTGATCCTCGGCAGCTTCTACAGCACGATGCTGCGCAACGAGATCTTCGATTTCGCGCAGATCGGCGCGTTCGTCGAGCGCGCCGACAACACCGCGCGGATCATCGACGTGAAATACCACCTGCTGCTGCCGTCGGTGTCGCACGTCGGCACGATCCTCGACAACTACCAGTGGGAGACGATCCTGCGCTGCGTCGCCGCGCACCGTTCGTACCGGTGGGTGTACGACGTGCAGTACAAGCCGATGAACATCGCCGACTACCTGATCCTGAACGGCCGCATGCCGCGTTCGCTGCGTTATTGCTACGGGCGCGTCGTGTCGAGCCTGAACCTGCTCGCAAAGGATTACGGTGTGACACACCCGTGTCACGACACGGCCACGAAGATCCTGCAAATGCTGTCCGACACCTCGGTCGAGCGGATCTTCAAGAGCGGCCTGCACGAGTTCCTGACCGACTTCATCGGCCGCAACAACAGCCTCGGGCTCGAAATCGCCCAGGCTTACAACTTCGACTGAGACTTGCCATGCGACTCGCCATCCGACACATCTCGCGTTATCAGTACGACGATCAAGCCACCCATGCGCTGCAACGGCTGCGGCTGCGCCCGCAGTCGGGCCCCGGGCAGACGGTGCGCGCGTGGCAGGTCACGATCGACGGTGTCGAGCCGTCGCTGTCCTATGCCGACGGGCTCGGCAACCGGATCGACCTCGTGCGGCACGACCGCGGCGCGAAGGCCGAGATCGTCGTCATCGCGGCCGGCGTCGTCGAGACGCAGGACCGCGCGGGCATACTCGGTCATCCTGAAGGCTATGCGCCGCCGTGGATCTTCGAGCGCGAAACGGCGCTGACGAAGGCGGGCGACACCGTGCGTGCGCTCGCGCAAGCGCTGCCGATCGAGCCGCACAGCCTCGACGCGCTGCACTGGCTGATGACGGAAGTGCACGACCGCATCGCGTATGCACCGAACCTGGCCGCCGACGCTCCCGTCGACGCGGAAACCGCGCTGCAAAGCGGCGAGGGCACGAGCCGCGACCATGCACATGCGTTCATCGCGGCCGCGCGCGTGCTGAAGATTCCCGCGCGCTATATCTCGGGCTACGTGCTGGCGGACAGCGCGATGCAGCGCATCGCCGACGCGAAGCAGAACGCGGGCGACAGCGAGGAGGAAGAAGCGCTCGCGCTGCAGAGCGGCGAGGGCATGCAGCAGGTGCTCGGCGCGTCGCATGCCGCGCAGTCGCAGTCGCAGGGGATGCCGCAGCCGGCGCACGGCGTGCAGCCGCAGGCGGCCGGGCTGATGCAGCAGCCGGCCGGCCATGCGTGGGCCGAGGCCTATGTCGAAGGGCTCGGCTGGGTCGGGTTCGATCCGTTCATGAATCGCTGCCCGGACGAGCGCTACGTGCGCATCGCGGTCGGCCTCGACTATCGCGACGCGCAGCCGGTGACGGGGCTCGGCGCGACGGCCGTCGGTGTCGAGATCAGCGTCGTGCAGACGCCCGAGCTCGTCTGACCTCGCGCACGTTTTCGCCGAATCCGCCAGGCCGGGGTGCCGCGTCGCATCGAGCGCGACGCGGCGCCCGGCCGGCCCAACCCGAACCGAGCTCCCATGTCCATCCACGTCGCGCTGCATCACACCACCCGCTATCGCTACGACCGGCTCGTCAACCTCGGCCCGCAGGTCGTGCGCCTGCGGCCCGCGCCGCACTGCCGGACGCCGATCCTCGCGTATTCGATGACGGTCGAGCCCGCGCAGCACTTCATCAACTGGCAGCAGGATCCGTTCTCGAACTATCTCGCGCGGCTCGTGTTTCCGGAGCGCACCGAGCACTTCGAGATCACGATCGATCTCGTCGCCGAGATGTCGGTGTACAACCCGTTCGACTTCTTCCTCGAAGCCAGCGCGGAGCAGTACCCGTTCAGCTATGACGACGCGCTGAAGACGGAGCTCGCGCCGTATCTCGTGTGCGACCCGCAGACGAGCGCGTCGCCGCTGTTCCGCGCGTATCTCGACGGCGTCGACCGCACGCCGGCCGGCACCGTGAACTTCCTCGTCGCGCTGAACCAGCAACTGCAGCACGACATCGGCTATCTCGTGCGGATGGAGCCGGGCGTGCAGACGCCCGAGCAGACGCTCGAACTGGCCTCGGGCTCGTGCCGCGACAGCGCATGGCTGCTCGTGCAGCTGTGCCGTCATCTCGGCATCGCCGCGCGCTTCGTGTCGGGCTACCTGATCCAGTTGACGCCCGATGTGAAATCGCTCGACGGCCCGAGCGGCACGTCGGTCGACTTCACCGACCTGCACGCATGGTGCGAGGTGTACCTGCCCGGCGCCGGCTGGATCGGGTTCGACCCGACCTCGGGTCTCCTCGCCGGCGAGGGCCACATTCCGCTGGCCTGCACGCCGCAGCCGACCAGCGCCGCGCCGGTCGAGGGGCTGATCGACGAGTGCGAGGTGTCGTTCGAGCACGAGATGACCGTGACGCGCGTGTACGAATCGCCGCGCGTGACGAAGCCGTATACGGAATCGCAGTGGGACGGCGTGCTGGCGCTCGGCACGCAGGTGGACGGCGCGCTGGCGGCCGGCGACGTGCGGCTCACGCAGGGCGGCGAGCCGACCTTCGTGTCGATCGACGATCGCGACGGCGCCGAGTGGAACACCGACGCGCTCGGCCCGACCAAGCGCGGCTATGCGACCGAACTCGTGCAGCGGCTGCGCGCGGAATACGGCGACGGCGGCTTCCTGCATTTCGGGCAGGGCAAGTGGTACCCGGGCGAGCAACTGCCGCGCTGGGCGCTGTCGATCTTCTGGCGCGCGGACGGCCAGCCCGTATGGCACGATCCGTCGTTGTTCGCCGACGAGCGCGAGCCGTCCGCGTATACGACCGACGACGCGAAGCGCTTCATCGACGCGCTCGCCGCGCGGCTGAACCTGACCGACGAATTCATCCGGCCCGGCTACGAGGACGTCTGGTACTACCTGTGGCGCGAGCGCCGGCTGCCGGTCAACGTCGACCCGTTCGACTCGCGTCTCGACGACGAGCTCGAACGCGCGCGGCTGCGCAAGGTGTTCGAGCAGCAGCTCGACAGCGTGGTCGGCTATGTGCTGCCGGTCAAGCGTACGGAAGCTGCGCCCGGCCTCGACGGCCCGCGCTGGCAGACGGGCCCGTGGTTCTTCCGCGACGAGCGGATGTACCTGATGCCCGGCGATTCGCCGATGGGCTATCGGCTGCCGCTCGATTCGCTGCCGTGGGCGAGCCGCGCCGACTATCCGTATCTCGTCGAGCGCGACCCGTTCGCGCCGCGTGACGCGCTGCCGGATGCCGCCGCGATCCGCGCGCGCTACGCGGGGCCGGCCGATGCGCCGCGCTACCTGTCCGGCGTGCATCGCGAGGCGTCCGCGCAGACCGTGATGCAGTGGCGCGACGACGGCACGGCCGGCAACGGCCGGCCGGCCGCGCGCGACCCGGGTCGCCAGCCCGAGCGCTTCGAATCCGCCGCATGGATCACGCGCACCGCGCTGTGCGTCGAAGTGCGCAACGGCATCCTGTACCTGTTCATGCCGCCGCTCGCCGCGCTCGAGGATTATCTCGAGCTGCTCGGCGCGATCGAGCTGACCGCGCACGCGCTGGGCGTGAAGCTCGTCCTGGAAGGCTATCCGCCGCCGCGCGACGCGCGGCTGAAGCTGCTGCAGGTGACGCCCGATCCCGGCGTGATCGAGGTGAACATCCATCCGGCCAGCAACTTCGACGAGCTCGTCGATCACACCGAATTCCTGTACGACGCCGCGTGGCAGTCGCGGCTGTGCAGCGAGAAGTTCATGGTCGACGGCCGCCACGTCGGCACGGGCGGCGGCAACCACTTCGTGCTCGGCGGCGCGACGCCGGCCGACAGCCCGTTCCTGCGCCGCCCGGACCTGCTCGCGAGCCTGATCGCGTACTGGCACAACCATCCGTCGCTGTCCTACCTGTTCTCCGGGCTCTTCATCGGGCCGACGAGCCAGGCGCCGCGCGTCGACGAGGCGCGCAACGACCAGCTCTACGAGCTCGACATCGCGTTCGCGGAGATCCAGCGCAACAAGCTGTTGTTCGGGCAGGACATGCCGCCGTGGCTCGTCGACCGCGTGCTGCGCAACCTGCTGATCGACGTGACCGGCAACACGCACCGCAGCGAGTTCTGCATCGACAAGCTGTATTCGCCGGACTCGTCGACCGGCCGGCTCGGCCTGCTCGAACTGCGCGCGTTCGAGATGCCGCCGCATGCGCGGATGAGCATCGTGCAGCAATTGCTGCTGCGCGCGCTGGTCGCGCGTTTCTGGGCCGCGCCGTACACGACGCCGCTCACGCGCTGGGGCACCGCGCTGCATGACCGCTTCATGCTGCCCGCGTTTCTTCAGATGGATTTCGACGACGTGCTGACCGAACTGCGCGACGCCGGCTTCGCGTTCGATCCGGCGTGGTTCGCGCCGCACTTCGAATTCCGCTTCCCGCTGTTCGGCCAGATCGCCGTGAACGGCATGGAGCTGTCGCTGCGCGGCGCGCTGGAGCCGTGGCACGTGATGGGCGAGGAGGGCGCGCCCGGCGGCACGGTGCGCTACGTCGATTCGTCGGTCGAACGGCTCGAAGTGCGCGTGACGGGGCTGAACGACAACCGGCACGTCGTGACGGTCAACGGCCGCGCGCTGCCGCTGCAGCCGACCGGCACCGTCGGCGAATACGTCGCGGGCGTGCGCTACAAGGCATGGTCGCCGCCGTCCGCGCTGCATCCGACCCTCGGCGTGCACGCGCCGCTCACGTTCGACATCGTCGATACGTGGCTGCAGCGCTCGCTCGGCGGTTGCCGCTATCACGTCGCGCATCCGGGCGGGCGTAACTACGCGACGTTCCCGGTCAATGCATACGAAGCCGAGAGCCGCCGGCTCGCGCGCTTCGTCGAGATGGGGCATACGCCGGGGCGGATGGATGTCGCGGCGGCCGCGCCGAGCCGCGAATTCCCGTTCACGCTCGACCTGCGGCGGCCGTGACCGGACGATGACGACGCGGATGACGATGCGCGGTTCGCGATACCCGGCGGTTTCGGTCGCTGGCGGCCCCGCCGGAATGCTAGGATGCGGGCAGATTGCGGCCGCGCGCCGCGGCCCGCCGCCCGGGTGGCGGCGCGCGTGCGCGGCCGCGCCCTGACGACGGAACGACATCGTGCCGCCCAT
>NZ_JAAGPC010000024.1:0-72452 GCF_017104595.1 Burkholderia sp. Tr-20390
TCGGCGCGGACGGCGCGAGGTTCGCACCGGGCACTTTCCCTTGCGGGAGCGCGAGACCGGGCACGCCGGTGCCCGCACCGCCCGGGCCCGCGAGCGGCGAACCGCCGGGTACCGGGTTGCTCACCGACGCAAGGATCGGCGCGGCGGCCGGCAACGCGGACGGCACGCCGCCCACCGCACCGCTGCCCGCCGACAGCCCGGGCGCGGTGGCCTGCCCGGGCGGCGTCGCGAAGAACTCGGACGCGAGCCGCGCAAGCGTCGCCGGGTCGGGCAAGCCGGCCGGCAGCGGCGCGTGCGGCAGCGCGGGCGCGTCGCCGCCGGCCAGGCCGGGATTAACGGTAGGTGTCGGGATAGTCATGGAACTTGGCGATTTCGACGTCATCGAGGACAGCCAGCGCATCCGGCGAATGGACCGCGAGCGAGCAATACAGCGAGATCAGGTACGACGCGATCGCCTGGTTGTTGATCCCCATGAAGCGCACCGACAGGCCCGGGCCCTGCTCGCCCGCGACGCCCGGCTGATAGAGGCCGACCACCCCCTGGCGCTTGTCGCCGACGCGCAGCAGCAGGATCTTGGTCTTGCCGTCCGCGACCGGCACCTTGTCCGACGGGATCAGCGGGATGCCGCGCCACGTGAGGAACTGCGAACCGAACAGGCTGACCGTCGGCGGCGGCACACCGCGCCGCGTGCATTCGCGGCCGAACGCGGCGATCGCGAGCGGGTGCGTGAGGAAGAACGCGGGCTCCTTCCACACCTTGGTCAGCAGCTCGTCGAGATCGTCCGGCGTCGGCGCGCCCGTCAGCGGGAAGATCCGCTGCTCGTCGGTCACGTTGGCCAGCAGCCCGTAGTCGGGGTTGTTGATCAGCTGGCTTTCCTGCAGCTCCTTGATCGTCTCGATCGTCAGGCGCAGCTGTTCCTTGATCTGGTCGTGAGGACTGCTGTAAAGATCGGAGATCCGCGTATGCACGTCGAGCACCGTGCTCACCGCGTTCAGGAAATACTCGCGCGGCTGTTCCTCGTACGGCACGAAGGTCTGCGGCAGCACGCTTTCGTCCTCGAGCTGCGTGCACGCGGCGCGCACGGCTTCCGGGTTCTTCACCTGGTTCAGCCGATAGATGCCGGCCTCGACCGGCACCCATTGCAGCAGGTGGGTCAGCCAGCGCGGCGTGATCGTGGAAAGCTGGGGGACGGTCTTGGTAGCGTTCGCTAGTTGGCGGGCGGCGTGATCGCTCAGCGCAGCCGTGCCGCTTGCAACGGTCGACATGTGTGGCTCCGGGTTCTTTAGATGAAAAACGGGATTGCTTATGACGCTCGGTGATTATCGGAAGCACGCACCTGCCGGCTCAACATGCTATAGCCGTCAGGTCGCGTGCAACCGAAAGGGAAATGAAACGAGGCAGCCTCAGGCGACGTACGCACCCGGCAGCAGTGTCGAGATCGACACGTCGAACGCGCGCGCGATCTTGTCGGCCGTGACGATCGACGCGATCGCCTCGCCGCGCTCGATCTCGCCGACATACGAGCGGTTCAGCCCCGCATGCTCGGCCAGCTGCTCCTGCGACCACGTGCGCGCTTCGCGCAGCTTGCGCACGTTGGCGCCGAAGTGATGGATGAGGTCACTCATCGCGCCTCCTAGGCGACGCGCGCCGCCGCGCGCGGCGCGGTGTTCGCTTCGCTGCGCAGCACGGCCTGCGTGATGTTCGCGCCGGCCGGCACATCCTGCGTGAGCCATACGTTGCCGCCGATCACCGCACCGCGTCCGATCGTCACGCGGCCGAGGATCGTTGCGCCCGCATAGATCACCACGTCGTCCTCGACGATCGGATGGCGGGCGTGCCCCTTCTCCAGATGGCCGTCCGCATCGCGCGGAAAGCGCTTCGCGCCGAGCGTGACGGCCTGGTACACGCGCACGCGCTCGCCGATGATCGCCGTCTCGCCGATCACGACACCCGTGCCGTGGTCGATGAAGAAGCCCGCGCCGATGCGCGCGCCCGGATGAATGTCGATACCCGTTTCCGCATGCGCCTGCTCGGCGATGATCCGCGCGAGCAGCGGCAGGCCGAGCCCGTACAGCTCATGCGCGAGCCGGTGATGGATCATCGCGAGGATGCCCGGGTAGCACAGCAGCACCTCGTCGACGCTGCCGGCCGCCGGATCGCCATGGAACGCGGCCAGCACGTCGCTGTCGAGCAGCCGGCGAATCTCGGGCAAGCGCGCGGCGAATGCCTGCACGGCGCTCGACGCCACGTCATCCACGTTATCGACCGGTTCGTCGGCATTGCGCTGCCGTGCCGCGTAGCGCAATTCCAGCTTCACCTGCGCGAGCAGCGCATTCAGCGACGCGTCGAGCGCATGGGCCACGTGGAAGTTCTCGCTCTCCTGCCGCAGGTCGGGCGGCCCGAGCCGCATCGGAAACAGCACGCCTTTCAGCGCGCCGATGATCTGCGCGAGCGCCTCGCGCGCCGGCAGGTCGCGCCCGCCCGGTTCCAGCGAGCGCCGCTGCTTCTCGCGCCACGCACGGCGCACGGTCTGCAGCGATTGAACGATGTCGTCGATGTCGAATGCGGCCATGCTGCTTTCTCCCCGTAACGGCCGTGAATCAGTCCTGCGCCCACGGCAGGCCGCGAAAACGCCAGCCATTGCTGCCGCCGCGATGCTGCCGTTCGTCGAGGTCGCCCTCGAACCCTTCGAGCACGTTGAATACCTGCGTAAAGCCCCCCTTCGTCGCGGCCTCGGCCGCCTGCGCCGAGCGGTTGCCGCTGCGGCACAACAGCAACACGACGGCCGTCTTGCCGGTCTTCGCTTCCAGTTCGCGCACGAAGCGCGGGTTGCGCGTCAGGCTCGTGCCCGTTGCCCACGGCACATGCAGCGATTCCGGCACGTGGCCGACGAATTTCCGTTCCTCGGCGGTGCGTACGTCCACCAGCAATGCGTCGCCGGCGGTGAACAGCGCCCACGCCACTTCCGGCGCGACGCCGCCCGCATAGGGCGTGCCGGCCGCCGTAGCCGCCGCGCGCGCGTCTTCGAGCGCCTGTTGCGCAGCGGTTCGTTCTTCCAATGCAACCGTCATGACACTTCCTTGTTTTCGTTGATTCGTATGATCAAAGACACCGGGAATGCGGCCGTTGCAGCTTGCGTGCTGTCTATAGCCGTCAGCGCCACTATGCGAGCGAGGAAGAGCAAGCAGAACCAATAAAAATTCATTTCCTAATCAGCGCCGCGAGGAATGCAATAGCAGACGCGCGCTATCAGGGCGGGTTCATCGGCGAGCAGGACGGGAAGCATGGTGACCGTTCGATGTCACGCATCGAAGGATTTTGAAAGGGTTCGCGGCAGACGATCAACGCGGCGTGCGGCGCGTTGCAATGGAATCCGAAATGGCATGCATGCACGGGCGCGCATGCAGGGACAACGGGTGACATCCTGTTGGCTGGCGGAATGCATCGGTGCGACGCCGGACGCGGCATCGCCGATGCACTCGCGCTTCAACGCGTCACACCACCGGGTCAACCGGCGCGACCGGCACGCCGCGCGCTTCGATATCGCGCCCCGCGAGCAGGCACAGATCCTCGCGATGATGCGCGGCAACCACCTGCACGCCGACCGGCACGCCATTCACGAGCGCCGTGGTCACGGCCAACCCCGGCAGCCCCATCGCCGGCAACGCGCGCAACGTGAGCTGCGCCTCCCACACGCGATCGAACCCGTCCTGCCCCTGGCGGTCGAGATCGTCCGGGAACGGCAGTTCCGACGACACCGGCAGCAGCAGCACCGCATACTCGTCGAGAAACAGCCGCCACTGCCGCGTCAACGTCGTGCGCCGGACGAGCGCGCGGCTGATCACGTCGGCCGGCAGGTCACGCACCTTGCCGCGCACGGCCTCGACCACGGCAGCCGCCCCCGGATCGCCGTCTTTCACGACCGCGTTCGTCAAAGCGTCGAATCCATCGCCGAGCCAGAGCTGCTCCTGCAACAGTGCCGCCTCGCGCATCGGCGGTGTGTCGTCGATCTCGTCGACGGCCCAGCCGGCATCGATCAACCGCCGTGCGGCATCGCGCAATGCGGCCTCGACCTCGGGCACGACCTGCAAGCCACCCGGCCGCACGCACAGTGCCGCGCGCTTCGGCACCTCGCGCCCGTCGAACGGCACCGCCACGTGCCACGGATCGCGCGGGTCCGGTGCGGCGAACGCACGCAACGCGAGCGAGAGATCGCCGATCGTGCGTGCAATCGGCCCCGCCGTCGACATCAGCTGCGCGCCGATCGCCCGCTCGGGCGACGACGCGTTGAACGCCGGCACGCGACCGAGCGACGGACGAATGCCATGCACGCCACAGGCGTAGGCCGGGTAACGCACCGAGCCGCCGATGTCGGTACCGACGGCAAGCGGGCCGATCCCGGCGGCCACGGCTGCCGCCGCACCGCCGCTCGATCCGCCCGGCGTCAGCGACGGGTTGCGCGGATTGCGCGTGTGGCCGTGCACGAGATTCGACGTGAACCAGCGCAACGCGAACGTCGGCGAATTGGTGCGGCCGAGCAGGATCCCGCCGGCCTTTCGGATGTTGCCGACCACCGGGCTGTCGGCGTGCGCGATCAGGTTCTCCTGCAGGCGCGTGCCGTTGGTCGTCGCGAATTCCGCCTGGTCGACGTTGATCTTCACGGTGACGGGCACGCCCGCGAGCGGCCCCGGATCGTCGCCGCGCGCGATCGCGCGATCGACTTCGTCGGCTTGCCGCCGGACATCGTCGGGCCGGTGCTCGATCACCGCGTTGATCGCCGGATTCACCGCCTCGAGACGGTCGAGCACCGCATCCGCCACTTCTCGCGCGGACACGTCACGATGCCGCACGCGCTTCGCGAGTTCGGTTGCGGGCAGTTGCCAGAGTTCCGTCATGACTTCTCCTTGTGGAAGGACATCACACTCACTCATGGCGCCGCACTTTCCTGCGAAAGCGCGGCGCCGCGTTCACTCACTGCGCATCCTGCTTCGCGCGCTCGGCCGCCGCGATGATCGCGTCGGCCACGGCCTTCGGCTGGCTCAGCATCGCCACATGGCTGCCGTTCACGCGCGTGACCGTCGCGCCGATCCGCTTCGCCATCGCTTCCTGCAGCGTCGGGTCGATCATCTTGTCCTGCGTCGCGACGACGAACGTCGACGGCTTCGCATGCCACGCGGCCTGCGTGACCTTCTCCGAGATGCAACCGCCATACCACGGCCCCTGGGTCGCCGCAACGATGCGCTGCTGCGCGGGCGGCAGGTCGGGGGCGAAATCCTGCGCGATCGCCTTGTCCGACAGCGTCGCGAAACCGCCCGCGTCCTTGCGCAGCTCACCGGCCCACGCGGGCGCCGGCAGCCCCTGCGTGACGTCGGCGATCGACTGGCCGTTGTCGGGCGCGAACGCGGCGACGTACACGAGCGACTTCACCTTGTCGTCGTTGCCCGCCTCGCTGATCACGACGCCGGCCCACGAATGGCCGACCAGCACGACCGGCCCCTTCTGCGCGTCGACCGTGCGCTTCGTCGCGGCCGCATCGTCGGCGAGCGAGCTCAGCGGATTCTGCACCGACACCACGTGCAGCCCGCGCGCCTCGAGCAGCGGAATCACGCGGTTCCAGCTCGACCCGTCGGCAAACGCGCCGTGCACGAGCACGACGTTCGTCCCCTTCAGATCTTCTTTCGGCGCGGCCTGTGCCGCCACCGCACCGAACAGTCCGCCGATCACCGCGGCGGATACCAGAACGCGTTTCATCGAACCGGCCATCGTCATGCTCCTTGCTCTGTTGTGTTTTTCACATGTAGTGCTGCAGTGGTGGCCGCGCCCGCCTGAGGCAAGCGCGGCAGCCAATCACGAATGCGCGTACAGGTCGTCGGCGGCATTCCGTGCGGAGCGCGACTGCGACGCGTCGTGATGGCCGGCCGGCGTCGACGCATCGGCCACATTGTCGCCTTGCGACTTCGACGGGCCGTTCTGGTCGGAACGCGCGACCTGCTGCGCGGCGACGGCGTTCTCCGCGGCCGCGATATCGTTCGGGTAGTTCGCTTCGCTGCTGGCCGGGCTGTAGCCGGCCTTCTCCAGGCGGACGAGATCGGCGCGCACGTCGGCGCGCGTGAGGCCGTGGCCGGTATCGGCGAACGACAAGGCGGGGATGGCGGCGAGGACGGCAACGGCGAGGATTCGAGCGGCTTTCATGAGGGTTCTCCTTGAGAGAGGTAGGTCAATCGATCATTCGGCATCCGATCCAGATCGTCTGGCATCGAACGTTTCCTGCATGTCGACAGTAGAACCCGCGCACGTATCTGCGATGTTTCCAAAACCGGGGCTTTCTGCATGCCAGTTTTTCAGGAACGGCCGCAGATACAGTGCGATACAAACCGGGCTGCCGCATCGTTCACTGGCCCGTCTGCTGACGCGATCCCCTCAAGCCCATTCACCATGAAAAAAGGCGTGCCATACACGGCACGCCTTCGGTCGAATCCATCAAACCACGCACGTCACGGCGCAAGCCGCGTGAACACGTAGTCGTGGTTCTTCACACGCGCCTGGTGGCACGCAAAGCACGTCTGATGCTGGCCGATATCGGCCGGCACGCCGTTGATGAAGCGCCCGAAACCCCAGCCGCCCGTCGATGCATAGCGGCGCGAGTCCTTCACCATCACCTGCACGGTCGTCGCCTGGCCCGGCACCGTGGCACTCGGGAACTCGTCGGACTGCTTGCGCTTGTACGCGAGCTTCACGACGATCGTGCCGTCCGGGAACGGCAGCGTCGCCTGTTCGAGCGCACGGATCGCGACGGGGTTGCCGAGCACCACACGGAGTTCATCGAGTGGCGCGGCTTCCTCGGCCGGCGCGACCATTTCCCACTTCCGGTAGCCGGGCGGGATCGTCACGCCATAGATCGGTGAAGCGGCGGCAGCCGGCTTCGGCTGCTCCGCGAATGCGGCCGGACCGCTGGCCGACCACGCGCCGGCCAGCAGCACGCCCGCGACGACCGTGCGTCGCATGATGCGGCGCATCGCACCCACGCGCGCCCGCATCACAGATGCTCCACTTGCAGGATCGCATCGGCGAACGCCTGCGGCGCTTCCTGCGGCAGGTTGTGGCCGATGCCGCCGGTGATCGTGCGGTGCTGGTACTTGCCGGTGAACTTCTTCGCGTAGGCGGCCGGCGCGGGATGCGGCGCGCCGTTCGCGTCGCCTTCCATCGTGATCGTCGGCACGGTGATCGCCGGCCCGGCCGCGAGGCGGCGCTCGATGTCGTCGTACTGCGCTTCGCCCTTCGCGAGCCCGAGGCGCCAGCGATAGTTGTGAATCACGACGGCGACGTGATCGGGGTTCTGGAACGACGCGGCCGTGCGCGCAAAGGTTTCGTCGGAGAACTGCCATTTCGGCGACGCGAGCTGCCAGATCAGCTTGTTGAACGCATCGCGGTTCTGCGTGTAGCCGAGTTCGCCGCGCTCGGTCGTGAAATAGAACTGATACCACCACTGGAGCTCGGCCTGCGGCGGCAGCGGCGCGGCGTTCGCCGCCTGGCTGCCGATCAGGTAGCCGCTCACCGACACCAGCGCCTTCACGCGCTGCGGCCACAGCGCCGCGATCACGTCGGCCGTGCGTGCGCCCCAGTCGTAGCCGCCGAACACCGCGCGGTCGATCTTCAGCGCATCCATCAGCGCGACGATGTCGACGGCCGTCACGGCCTGCTGGCCGTTGCGCACCGTGTCGGCCGAACGGAACGTCGTCGACCCGTAGCCGCGCAGGTACGGCACGATCACGCGATAGCCGGCCGCGACGAGCAGCGGCGCGACTTCCGCGTAGCTGTAGATGTCGTACGGCCAGCCGTGCAGCAGGAACACGGCCGGGCCGTTCTTCGGCCCGAGGTCCGCATACCCGACGTTGAGCACGCCCGCGTCGATCTGGTGAATCGTGCCCAGCGACGCGACGCCGGCCGCGCGCTTGGCGGGCGCGGCATCGGGCGCCGACTGCGCATGCGCGAGGGCGCTGAAGCCGAGGTCGGCGAGGCTCAGGCTTGCCAGCGTCGTACCGAGGATCAGGCGGCGGCGGGTGTTCACGGTTTCAGGCATGACTCGTTCTCCAGTGTCGATCGCTAAGGAAGGGGCCCGCGGCGCGCAGGGGCACTCGGGAATCCGCGTTCGCGGCGGCGGCGCTGGCGCTGCGCTGCCGTGTGAATCGCTTCACCGGATTTATATCCGATCCATCCAGAGGCTTTGTATCCCAACGTATCTGTGCGTGAACACGACACACGGCGATTCAAAAATCGTGCTGGAGAGGCTTATTTGCAGGGGAATCGGCCCGCATTCCCCCCTTCAACCATGTTGATGTACGAAGCCGCTCACACCTTCCGATCCGGCAGGATATGCGCACGGATCGACCGTCCCCGCCACGACAGGTGATCGATCCGGGCGCGCAGCGTGTAGAGCGCCACCGACGACAGCGTACTGAACCTGAGCAGCGCGATCGGGTCGCCGATCCCGGCCGGCACGCGCTCGATCGAATCGAACAGCGGGAATCCATACCGGGTCAGGAACGCGCCGACCTCGTCGTCGCGTGCGTGTTCTTCGACATTGATCAGCAGCAGTTCGGCCATGACGGCTCCTTTTTTGATTCGACCGCCGTCACCGGATCTGCCGGCGCGTATGGTGCGCGATCATCAGTTCTTCGTTGGTCGGGATCACCCACGCCGACACGCGGCTCGACGCCGTCGTGAGCAGCGGCCCGCCGGCATGGTTCGCATCGACGTCGATCTCGACGCCGAGCCAGGCCGCACGGCGCATCACGCCTTCGCGAATCGCCGCCGCGTGCTCGCCGATCCCCGCCGTGAAGACGATCGCGTCGATGCCTTCCATGGCGGCGGCGAGCGACCCGAGTTCGCGCGCGATGCGGGTGATGTAAAGCTCGATCGCGAAGCGCGCATGCGGATCGTCGCTCGCGAGCAGCGTGCGCATGTCGCTCGAGATGCCGGACACCCCGAGCAACCCGGAGCGCCGATAGATCAGATCCTCGACGGCGCGCACGTCCATCCCGAGTTCGTCCATCAGGAAGAGCACGACGCCCGGGTCGAGGTTGCCGCAGCGCGTGCCCATCGGCAGCCCGTCGACGGCGGTGAACCCCATCGTGCTCGCGACGCTCTTGCCCGCCACGAGCGCGCACATGCTCGCGCCGTTGCCGAGGTGGGCGACGACCGTGCGCCCGCGCGCCGCCTGTGGCGCGACGTCGGGCAGCACGCTCGCGATGTACTCGTACGAGAGCCCGTGGAACCCATAGCGGCGCACGCCCCGGCTGGTGATCGACTCGGGCAGCGCGAACGCCTGGGTCACCGCGGGCTGCGTGCGGTGGAACGCCGTGTCGAAGCAGGCCACCTGCTCGATGCCGGGCTGCACCGTTTCGAGGATGCGAATCGGCGTCAGGTTGTGCGGTTGATGCAACGGCGCGAGCGGCGTGAGCTTGTCCAGCTCGGCCACGATCTCGGGCGTGACGCGCACCGGGCCGCTGAAGCGTTGGCCGCCATGCACGACGCGATGGCCCACCGCCGCGAGACGGTGCCCTTCCTGGTGAGCCTCCAGGAACGCGGCGATCTGCTCGAGCCCTTCGTGATGGCCGAACGTCTCGCCGCCGGCCCATTGCTGCTCGAGATGTTCCCCGTGATGGTCGACGGCGCTGAAGTGCGCGGTGGCCGTGTAAAGCCCATCGACCTGACCGTGCACGATCAGCCCGAGCGTGTCGCCCTGCACGTCGAATGCGGAAAACTTGATGCTCGACGAGCCGGCATTCAACACCAGAATCACGTCTGCCATGGCGTCACCCCGCGTGCGTGGCCGCTTCACGCTGCCCATTCGCGACGAGCATCGCGACCGCGCATGAAGCCAGCCGGGTGATCAACGAATCGGCGCGACTCGTCAGGATGATCGGCACGCGCGCGCCGAGCACGATCCCTGCGGCGTCCGCGCCGGCCAGGAACGACAGGCTCTTGGCGAGCATGTTGCCTGCTTCGAGGTCGGGCACCATCAGCACGTTCGCGTGCCCGGCCACCGGCGAATCGATCTGCTTGATGCGCGCGGCCTCGGGATCGATCGCGTTGTCGAGCGCGAGCGGGCCGTCGACGAGCGCGCCGGTAATCTGCCGCCGGTCCACCATCTTGCACAGCGCGGCGGCTTCGAGCGTCGACGGCACTTTCGGGTTGACCGTCTCCATCGCCGACAGGATCGCCACGCGCACCTGCGGAAAGGCCAGCGCATGCGCAAGATCGATCGCGTTCTGCAGGATGTCGACCTTGTCTTCGAGCGTCGGCGCGATATTGATCGCCGCGTCGGTCACGATCAGCGGATCGGCATGCGCGGGCACGTCCATGACGAAGCAATGGCTGATGCGCCGGCCGGTGCGCAATCCGGCATCGTGACGCACCACTTCGGCCATGAGCTCGTCGGTGTGCAGGCTGCCCTTCATCAGCGCGGCCGCCCGCCCGTCGCGGATGAGCCGCACCGCCGCCGCTGCCGACGCCTCGCTGTACGGCGCATCGACGATCTCGTGATCGATGATCGACAGCCCGCACGTCGCGGCGGTCGCTTCGATCCGGGCCCGCGGGCCGACCAGGATCGGCTCGATCAGCCCCTTGCGCGCCGCCTCCAGCGCCCCTTCGAGCGAGCTTCGATCGCAAGGGTGCGCGACGGCCGTCGGCATCGGCGCCAGCGTCCGGCAGTGTTCGATGAGGCGGAGATATTTCTCGTGTCTGTTTTCCATCGTGGTTCCTGGCTGTCCGTCACTGCACACGCTCGAGGGCCGCTACCGGCTCCTTGGCCGGCCGCTTCGCGGGCGGCGCGCCCAGCACCGCGCGGATGCGTTGCAGGGCCGCCCACTGTTGCTCGCTCACCGACGCGCTCTGCACGCGCGGATCGCCCAGCAGCTTGTCCAGCAACGTCAGCAGCCGCTCGCGATCCTCCGGCCGGACCAGCAGCGCCGGCAGCGTCGCGACGGCCTGCTGCGGCGCGTAGGTCGCGATGATTTCCTGCTCGCCGTAGATGCGCCGCCACTGGTCGGGCGGCAGGTCCGGCAGATACTCGGCGTAGGTTTCGGCGAGTTCGCGCTCGGTCGCCAGTTGCGCCAGCGGAAACGGCTCGCCGCTGCGTTCGAGCAGAAAGGCTGCGCGCGCAACCGCCTCGGTGTAGCCGCCCCGACCGATCGACGCGAGCGCGTCCTTCACGAACGGCAGGTCGCGAGGGTCCGTCGCCACCGGCGACGCGGCATGGCGATCGCGATACTGCTCCGCGAAATGAAGCATGAACGGCTGCGTGTACAGCGTGAAAAACAGCGACTCGGTGCCGGCATCGCGCATCGCGCGGAAAAAATCGAGCGATGCGCTGACGACGTCCGAGCCACGGCGTTCGAGCTTGCGCCACGGTTCGATATCGTCGGCCGGCTGGCGATGCGCGTTGACCGTGTCGGCAGCCGGCTTCAGCCAGCCAAGCCACGGGTTCAGATCGGAAAACGCCCAGCGCTGAAAGCGCAGCGGATGAAATTCCCGCAACACGTGCGCCGTGGTTTCGTTCGAGGCCTGCTGCACGAACGGCTGCATGAACAGTTCATAGGCGCGCTGCGTGAATTCGGACAACTCGGCGACCGCCTCGAACGCCTGTTCGTCCTTGCGCCCGAAGCGGTTGAAGTGTTGCGCGATCTCTTCGAGACGGTGCTCGGCAAACGTGACCTCGTAAGCGACCTTCCCGTCGGCGCCTTTCACTTCCTCGATCGACATCGCATAGAGGCCGGGCGGCAGCGTTTCGACGGCATCCAGCACGCTGACGATCTGGGCGTGCTCCTTCTTCGCGACCTTGCCCGACACGAAGATGCCCAGATGCCCGACATCCTCCTCCATCAACCCGATGATCACCTGCCCGCGCGACTTGATCTCCTCCGTGCTGCCGTAGATGTCCGCGACCCAGTTGAACGCCTGCTGCGGCGGCGTGATGTTGTCGCCCATCGACGCGAACAGGATGATCGGCGAGCGGATCTCGCGCAGGTCGAACGCCTTGCCCGTCCCGTCGCGCACCTCGCCGGACCAGAGCTTGTTGCCGATGAACAGGTTGCGCGTGATCCATTCGATCTCCTCGCGGTTCATCAGGTAGTAGCCGCCCCACCAGCGCTCGAACTCGAGGAAGCGCGGCGGCTCGGTGTCGATGTGGTCGTACACGTGGTAATACTTGTCCCACAACGTGTTCGCCGGGTTCAGGTTCTCGAAGTTCTGCACGAGATACGCGCCGTCGAACTTGCCGTTGCCGAGGTCCGACGAGAACGACGCGAGCCACGTGCCGCCGAGCAGCCCGCCGGCATAGCGCATCGGATTGTCGCCGGGCCCGTCGCTCCACGCGCCGCTCCAGTACGACATCGGCGCGCCGTTGATGACGATCGGGCCCGTATCGTCCGCCGACGAGCTCGCGAGCATCATCGCGGCCCAGCCGCCCTGGCAGTTGCCGACGATGGCCGGCTTGAGGCTGTCCGGATGCAGCGCCCGCACTTTGCGGACGAACGCCTGTTCCGCCGCACACACGTCGAGCAGCGTCTGGCCGGGCTCGGGTTCCTGGAAGAACACGACGAAGTACACCGGATGCCCGGCGCGCAACGCTACGCCGACCTGGGAATCATCCTTGAAGCCGCCGATACCGGGGCCGTGCCCCGCGCGCGGATCGATGATCAGGTAGGGCCGCTTGGCGGCGTCGACGATCACGCCGTCCGGCGGCTGGATGTGAACGAGCGCGTAATTGACGGGCCGCTCGAACTGCCGGCCGTCGAGCACCACGTCGTAGTCGAAATGCAGCACCGGCTTGAGTCCCTGGGCCGCGCGCTCGACGTATTGCGTGCCGCGCTCGCGCAACGTGTCCCAGAACAGCAGCGAGCGCTGGACGGCGTCGACCGCGTAATGCCATGCGCTCAACGGCGAGAGCGGTGCGGCGAAGGGGGCGGCGCCCGGGTCGTGGCCGGAGCTGTCGCTCCCGTCGAGTGCTTCGCTCAACCGCTTCCCGTACTGTTCCAGCGCGTGCTGCGTGCGCTTTTGCAGGACGTGGACAATCTCCGCGGCGATCTCATGACTGCGCGCCAGTTGCGTGGCAGCATCCATAACACTGTTCTCCAGAGGGGCAAGGTGAATCCCGACGCATTCCGGGAGCGGCCGTCTCGCGTCAGCCGAGCACGTGCATTCCCGCGTCGACGTAGTGAATGCCGCCGGTCATCGCGCGTGCGGCATCGCTGGCAAGAAAGGTGCATAGCGCGCCGACGTCGTCGATGTCGAACGGCCGGCGCAATGGCGCACGCCGTGCGGTGTCGTCGAGCAGGTGATCGAAGTTCGGCAGCCCGGAAGCCGCGCGCGTGGGCAATGCGCCGGGCGACACCGCATGCACGCGGATGCCTGCAGGCCCCAGCTCGACGGCCAGATAGCGAACGGCAGCCTCCAGCGCCGCCTTGACCGGCCCCATCACGCCGTACTCGGCGATGACCTGGTCGGCGCCGATATAGGTCATTGCCATCAGGCTGCCACCGGAATCCATCAACGGCTCGGCAAGCTTCGCCATCCTGATGAACGAGTGGCAGGAGGTATCCATCGCGAGCGCGAACCCTTCCGGCGAACTGTCGACGACCCGCCCGTGCAGGTCGGCCCTCGGTGCATAGGCGACGGCATGCAGCAGAAAATCGAGGCGGCCCCACTGCTCGCCGATCGTGTCGAACACGTCGCGCATCTGATCGGTCCGGCTGACATCGAGCGGCATCGCGATCGCCGGCTTCAGTTGCTCCAGCAGCGGCTCGACGTACGGCAACGCGCGGTCGGATTGCCAGGTCACGGCCAGTTCGGCCCCCGCTGCGTGAAAGGCACGCGCACATCCCCAGGCGATGCTCTGCTCGTTCGCCAGGCCGACGACGATGCCTCTTTTACCTTCAAGCGGCCGCACGCCATTGCCAGGCGCGCGCGACTCGCGCACGTCGTTATTCGTCATCGCGAAACCTCGGAACGTATTTTTTCATCGGGCGAAACTGCGAAAAGGCCGAATTGCCTTTGTGCCGCGAATCATTGTATTGAGGGTTTCAAACTACCAGATCATTCACGCGATATATTTTTGATTTTTATCAAAATCGATTTCAAATCAGATAATTACGATGGAATGTTTCGATCCGGATGGGTGAATTTCATCGATCTGTCATTCAAGCGTGTGCGAAGACGCGATCGGCAGTTGAACCCAGACTTTGCACGAAGCCTCGCAGCGCGCGCAGCGGCCGGCGCGACACGGTCTTGATGCCCAGCGGCGCCTGGATGGGCGCGGCGCCGGACAGGCTCGGCCTCCGGTATGCCCGCCAGAGCGGCTTCATCGATCCACTTCGTGACGTTACCTCGGTTCATCAGGCCAGCGTTGCAGGTCGACCCGTTCCCGACGCGGTAGCGCCCCTTCGTGTAATCGCATGTAATTGATCCAGCGATGTGGCGGGCCTAATGTTTGTCCCAGGCAGACGCCCATCATTAAACCTTGCCAATCAAGCGCCGACGATTTTTCGTCGAATATACGCAGATACATCAAGGGCAAGAATGATTTACACGTGAGGCTGCTGTCGGGAAAGAAGCGTTCATTTATCGACTCATCCAATTACCGCTCAGAGGAAAAAATGGCAAAAATTTATTACTCGGCCGACAACAGCTGGCTCATCGGCGTCACCGATCGCGTCCAAGGCAACAGGTTGGTGCTCCTTCCCACCAGTACGGACAACTTGTATACCGAGTGGGACTTCCAACCGGATGGCGGAATCACGCTGCACAGCGACCCCACGCTCGCCATCGACTGCGGAACGGTATCCGCCGAGCAATACCTTTACCTGAACACCTACAAGAAAAACAACGCGTCGGCCTCTCAGCAATGGCAATTCGACCCGCAATCGGACGACGCGCAATCGGGCTACATCGAAAACGTGGGCAATTCGCAACTTGTCTTCGATCTCCAATGGAGAAACGTCGCGAAGGGCACGTACATCTGGACGTTCACGGCCAACGCATCGGATGCGGAGATCTGGAGCCCGGTTCCCGTCCCGCAGGATTCGTTCAAGAAGTGACCTGACCCGCGCTTCGATGGTGCGCCGATCGACTTGTTCGGCGCACCATCGTCACTGCCGGTGGGCACGACACACCGAACCGCAGGCAGCCGAGGTTGCCATCCGCGGGGGCGGGCTGAACCGCAAACAGAAAGGAACGCAGGCCGCATGACCGCGCCGGCCCGCGTTCGCCATTCCTTCCCCGCTTACACGCGCCGCAGCGGCCGGAATCCGGCACGCACTTCACGCGCAAACAGCTCCGGCTCCTCCCATGCCGCGAAATGCCCGCCCCTGTCGACTTCGTTGAAGTAGATCAGGTTGTGATAACTGCGCTCGGCCCAGCTGCGCGGCGCCTGGTAGATTTCGCCCGGAAACACCGTGATCGCGGCCGGCAGCGAGATGTCCACCGCGTTGAAGTTGTTCGAGTGATCCTCCCAGTAGATCTGCGCGGCGGACGTCGCGGTGTTCGTCAGCCAGTACAACGAAATGTCGTCGAGAATCTCGTCGCGCGGAATCGAGCGTTCGGGCACGCCGCCGCTGTACGTCCATTGCGAAATCTTGTCGTACATCCATGCCGCCTGCCCCGACGGCGAATCGGCGAGCGCATAGCCGACCGTCTGCGGGCGCGTGACCATCATCGCCGAGTAGCCGCAGTTGTCACGATAGAACGTCGCGAGCTTCTCGTACGCGGCCTTTTCCTTCTGCGACAGCGAAGCCGGCGCGGGCGCATCGGTCGCGAGCAGCGTCGCGATATCCGGCGGCACCGTCGCCGGCATGTTCACGTGGATCCCGGCGAGGCCCTGCACGCGCTGCATCGCCATCCGGTGCGAGATCACCGAGCCGCAATCGCCGCCCTGCGACACGAAGCGCGTATAGCCGAGCCGCGCCATCAGCTCGCCCCATGCGCGCGCGATGTGATCGGAACCCCAGCCGGTTCGTGTCGGACGGCCCGAGAAGCCGAAGCCCGGCAACGACGGCACGACGACGTGAAACGCATCGTCCGCGCTCGCGCCGTGCGCGGTCGGATCGGTCAGCGGGCCGATCGCCTTCAGCAACTCGAAGATCGAGCCCGGCCAGCCGTGCGTCATGATCATCGGCATCGCGTTCGCGTGCCGCGAGCGCACGTGAATGAAATGAATGTCGAGCCCGTCGATTTCCGTGATGAACATCGGGAAGCCGTTCAGGCGCGCCTCGCCCTTGCGCCAGTCGTAGTCGGTGCCCCAGTAACGCAGCAGCGCCTGCATGCGCGCGAGCCGCACGCCTTGCGATTCGTCGGCGACGGTCTCGCGCCCCGGCCAGCGCGTCGCGGCGATGCGGCGGCGCAGGTCGGCCACGGCGTCATCGGGAATGTGCGCGGTGAACGGGCGTATGCCGGTCGCGCCGGTCGCCGCATGCAGCGCGGTGGGCAGCATCGCCGAGACCCCGGCGGCCACGGAGGTGGCCAGCAGGTGGCGACGCATCGGGGAAAACGGTGTGGAAGACATCGTTCGGCATCTCCTTTCGTGAAGTGGAAAGTGAACATGCCGCGCGCGGGAAACGCGCCCACGCTTTCAATCCGGCGCGCCCGCGTCACGCGGCGTCGCCCATTTGAAAGGTCTGATGTATCCGGTATTTGTCTGATTTGTACGCGTTTGTAGCGGCTGCGCGGCGAGCGGCCGTGGCAACGGCGCGCCAGCATCGACTGCTCGGGCAAGTGCGCGTCAAAATCAGATGGCGTGACCGAAAAGTTCTTCGAATCCGTTCTGGCACAGCCTGAGCATGGTGACGGGTTCGATGTATCGATCGGATCGCGGAATGTCCGCCGCTGCCCGAATCGTATCGTTGACCTCCGTGAATAGCGTCTCCACGCCCGTTTTGACCGACTTGCGCTGCGCATCCGTCAACGTGACTTCAAGGCTTCTCCAGATGGGCGCCAGTTCATCTCCGATCGCGACGCCGAAGATGACGCTCCGGCATTTCGTCTGGGATCGGATCCATTTCAGCCTCGCGCGGCCATGTGATATCACATGGCCGGGTTATATCACTTGACCATGTGATATAACCCGCCCACGTTATGGCCATCCTGACATCGGCGCAAGGGCCGTCCGATCAGACGGCCACCCTGCAGATGGCTGCCGCCTCAATACGGGAAGACGAAATTCGAAGCGTGATACGCAGACGTCGAGACAGCGCCTGGACACCGCAAACAACCGCGCACGCCAGCCATACGTGCACGAACCGACTCCCCGCCGGCAAGCGATCAGCCCGTGCAGCCGCCCGCGCGACGCTCAGAGCGCCTTGACGATCGCGCCGTCGACGCGAATGTTCTGGCCGGTGATGTAGCCCGCCCCGTCCGACAGCAGGAACGCGACCGTCTTCGCGATCTCGCCGGTCTTGCCGAAGCGGCCGGCCGGAATGCGCGCGACGATCTCCGGCGTTTCCGGCCAGCTGTCGATGAAGCCCGGCAGCACCGCGTTCATCCGGATGTTCTCGGCCGCATAGCGTTCCGCGTAAAGCCGCGTCCATGCGCTCAGCGCCGCGCGCAGCGCCGACGAAACGGGCATCGGCTGCTCGGGCGCATCCGCCGCGAAACTCGAGATGTTGACCACCGCGCCGCCGCCCTGCTTCTGGAAGATCGGCGTCACGCGGCGCATCACGCGCACCACGTTCAGCAGGATCAGGTCGAGCCCCGCGTGCCAGTTGTCGTCGGTGATCGCCAGCAGCTCGCCCTTCGGCGGGTGCCCGGTGTTGTTCACGACCGCATCGATGCGGCCGTAGCGCGCGACCGTTTCCTGCACGAGCCGGTCGATGTCGGCTTCTTCCGTCACCGAGCCCTGGATGCCGAACCCGCCCAGTTCCTCGCCGAGCGCCACCGCGCTGCCCGACGGCGACATCAGCGCGACGCGATAGCCCGTCGCCGCCAGCTCACGCGCGATCGCCGCGCCCATGCCCTTGCCCGCCGCCGTGATCAACGCTACTTTTTCTACAGCCACGATGTGCTCCTCGTTCGAATCCTGCCGCCGCGCAGCCGCCGTTCGGCCCGCCATGGTGGTAATGTAGGCGCATCCATTCCGACTGTCGAACCAGTATTTCTGCCTCCAGACGATAGTTTTTCTACAGCCTGACGATGCCGCCTCGCCCCTCCCGCCTACCGCCGCTGAATGCGCTTCGTGCCTTCGAAGTGTCCGCGCGGCACCTCAATTTCCGCGCCGCCGCCGACGAGATCGGCGTCACGCAGGGCGCCGTCGCGCAGCAGGTGCGCCACCTCGAGGACGTGCTCGGCCTGAAGCTGTTCGAACGCCTGCCGCGCGGCCTCGCGCTGACGCATGACGGCGCCGCGTATTTCTCCGACGTGCAGCGCGCGCTGCATGCGATCGCCGACGCGACCGACAAGCTCGTCAAGCGCCGTGCCGCGCTGACGATCAGCACGACGCCGTCGTTCGCGTCGAAATGGCTGATCCCGCGGCTCGCGCAGTTCACCGATGCGCATCCCGACTACGACGTGCGCGTGATCGCCGACCCGCAGATCGCGACGTTCCGGCACGACGGCGTCGATCTCGCGATCCGCTACGGCAAGCCGCCGTTCGGCAAGCATCTCGCCACGCATGCGCTGTTTCCGCTCGACGTGTGTGCCGTGTGCAGCCCCGCGCTGCTGGCCGCGCCCGCGTCGCCGCGCGCGCTCGCGGGCCACGTGCTGCTGCACGACGCGCACGACCTGTGGCCCGAGTTCCTCGCCGCGATGCCGGAACCCGTCGACATCGATCCGCACAAGGGGCTGCGCTTCAACCAGACGTCGCTCGCGATCGATGCGGCCGTCGCCGGCCAGGGCATCGCGCTCGCCACCGATCCGCTGGTCGAGCGCGACATCGCCGCGGGCAGGCTGTGCAAGCCGTTCGACTTCGCGTTTCCGCTGTCGGTGGGGTTCTATCTCGTGTATCCGGCCGAGCGGCGCGACGACGATGCGATCGTCGTGATGCGCGAGTGGATGGCCGCGCAGGTGGTGTCGGACAGGCGCCCTTGAGCGGGCCTCGGCAGCGTCAGGGCGCGACCCAGCGGCCTTCGTAGCCGCGTTCGTGCAGATCGAACACCGCGCGGCGATGGCCGGTGCGCGCGAGTTCGAGCCAGTCGATACGCGTCACGGTCACGTGGAGCAGGCAGAAATTGTCGTAGCCGTCATCGGTTGATGCTGCACCCTGGCTCGCCGGGACATGCGCGGCTTCCGGCGACGCGACCGGCGTACCCGGCGGCAACGGTGCGCGATACAGCAGCAGCGTATGCGGACGGCTCGCTTGCCAGACCGCGCGCCGTTGCGCTTCGTCGTCGCAGATCGATGCCGCACCTTCCACGCGAATCTGCACGAGCGCATCGAGATCGTTGGCGACGAGCGCGATGCGCGGATCGCGGCGCAGCTCCGCGACCTTCTCCGAACGCGCATCGGTATGAAACGACAGCACGCGATCGGCGCGGCTCACCTGACGCAACACGATCGTGCGCACCTTCGGCGCACCGTCGACGCCGAGCGTCGCGGCCTGCAGCGTCGTGAACGGCGAGCGTTGCGCGCTCACGCCGGATTCGAGGCAGGACCACAGGCGCTCGTAGGTTTGCGCAAGTGATTCGGAAGTGGAGTCGGGCATGACGAAGCGGCGATCGTGCGGGTTGCGATCGCGCCAGCTTAACCGTTTGCAGCAGCGACGGCACGCGTGTGGCGCGCCGGCCGTCGCCGCGCGGCTCAGTTGTAGCCGAGCACGACCGGTGCCGCGTCGCCGAGGTCGGCCGCCGGCTCCGCGCCGAAGCGGCCGAGCACGTCGGCCACATACTGCGGCCCGGCGCTGATCTGCGACGACCGGTGTGCAACCGGCCGGTTATCGCTCGCGCCCGGCGCTGCGCCCATCGATACGGTGTCGTTGACGGTGATCGTCATGTTGTCTCCTCACGCGGCCAGCGCCGCACCATACGCGCGCACGAGGCGCGCCACGCCTTCCCGGATCGCGTCGACGTCCGGCGCGGCGAACGACAGGCGCAGCGAGGCCGCGTCGACGTTGTCCGCGAAGAACGCCTTGCCCGGCACGAACACGACCTTGTTCGCGATCGCCTGTTGCAGCAGCACGTCCGACGACACCGCGCCGATCCGCGCCCACACGAACATCCCGCCTTCGGGACGATGGAATTCGATCGCATCGCCGAGGCCGTCGCGCAACGCGTCGCACATCGCGTCGCATTTGCGCTGGTACGCGGCCGTGATGCGCGGCAGATGGCGTTCGAGCGCACCGTCGGCCAGATACTCGGCAGCGGCCGCCTGGGTCCACGGCGTGCTGCACAGATCGACCGTCTGCTTCGCGATCACGCAGCGCCGCGCGATCTCGGCCGGCGCGATCGTCCAGCCCACGCGCAGTCCGGGCGCGACGATCTTCGACAGGCTCGCGAAATGCACGATCCAGTCGCGCGCGCCGTCCACTTCATCGGCAAGCGCCAGCATCGACGGCACGGCTTCGCCCGCGAAACGCAGGTCGCCGTATGGATCGTCCTCGATGATCAGGAAACGGTATTGCACCGCGAGACGCAGCAGCTTCAGCCGGCGCTCGCGCGTGAGCGTCGCGCCCGTCGGGTTCGCGAAGGTCGGGACCGTGTAGAGCAGTTTCGGCTGCGCGATCGCGCCGGACGCGAGCTGTTCGCCGAGACGATCGACGTCGAGGCCCGCGCCGTCGACCGGAATCGTCACGATGCGCGCCTGCTGCAGACGCATCGCCTGCAGCGTCGCCGGGTAAGCCGGTTGCTCGGTCAGCACGACGTCGCCGGGCGACACCATCACGCGCAGCAGCAGGTCGAGACCCTGCTGCGAACCGGTCGTGACGAGCAGTTCGGCCGCCGTGCACGTTACGCCGCGCCGCCCCATCAGCGCGATCAATTGCTGCTTCAGTTCGGCGAGGCCGTCGGTCGGGCCGTATTGCAGGCAGCGCACGGGCTGCGCGTACGCGCGCTCGGCGGCTGCGTTCAGGCCGTCGACGTCGAACAGGTCGCTGGCCGGATAACCGCCCGCGAAGGAAATCATGCCCGGTTCGGACAGGTACTTGAACAGTTCGCGGATCGGCGAGCCGGCGGGATTCTGGAATGAGGGAGTGAACGCGTACATGTCGTCGTGAGCTGGATGGCGCGGACGGCCGGGATAGCCGCCCGATACCGGCCACCGCGGCGCTTCTGGCGCCACGGCGGTGAAATCGAGCCACGATTGTCGATAGTCATTAAGGCCGCGGCAAACGATATCTATGCACTAGGTCTTGCGGTTTGGTCATCACATGGGGCGCGGGCGGGCGCAGCGAAACGCGCGGTCCGCCAGCGTTTCGACCCAGGGCTTGACGCACGTGTTGCCGGCGGAAAGCCAATCCGCCCGATTGTTTCGTTTCGCCGCGCGCTCACCCTGCCCGCCCAGCTTGTGGCCGGGACCCGGCCGAATCAGTGTGCCGGCCCCGCAGGCGCGGGCGGCGGCGGCTTGGGCTTCCACGTCGAGAGCGCGCGCGTGAGGTCGTCCGACACGTAGTGCGGACCGTCGAACAGATAGACCGAGTAGCCGCGATAGGCCACCAGTTGCTTGCTCAGCTCGTCGGCGCTGGCGGCGCGAAACCCGCCCCGCTCGGCGGGCCGGAACGCCTCGGCGATCACCCGCACGCGTTGCTTGCCCAGTTTTGAAACGAGTTCGTCGAGGTAGCTGCGCGCGACATACGGCTCGCGGGCATAGACGCCGCAGCCGTCCTGGAAGAACACGCCGACGTCCGCGGGCAGCCACGCCGCGAGCCAGTCCGCGAGCGTCTTTCCGCCGATGTTGGTCTGGTCGTACACGCTCACCCAGAGCGGACGCGGCAGCCGTTGCAGGATCGCGGCGAGCTTGGGCGCGTCCTGCCAGGTCGGATCGATCTCCACCGGAAAGTAATAACCGGTGACATGCAGCGGGATCGTTGCGTGCGCTACTTCGAGGGATTGATCGGCGAGCGTCGACAGATGGGTGCGCGCCCGTTTTTCGTCCTGGTAGCCGGCGAGGCCCAGGATCACGTTCCTCGCCCAGGGCTCACGACCGATACGCTCCCAGTCGGGAAGGTGCGCGGCAGGCTGGATGCGGGTGTTGGTGATGAACGCGGTATCGTCGACGACGGTCCATTGAATCAGCAGATCGTGGATGCCGAGGATCTGCCAGTTGCCGGCCGGATTGGTCGTCGTGTTGTCCACCTGCCAGGCGATGCCGTCGGCGTGCACGTCGTGCGCGGTCCAGCTGCAGGCGGCCACGACGAGCGATGCGCCGATCGCCGCGAGCGTCGCCGCGCGAGGCGAACGCGGCGCGGCGGCGAGCGAGCCCGGTTGCGTTGCGAGTCGAAGCCGGCCCATGCGTTGTTGAATCCTGCGCCAGGCCGGGATCCCATACGTGGTCATCGCTGGCTCTCCGGAAGCATGCCTGCGCGTCATCGTAGCCGATCAAATGCAAACGTGCGACCCGCGTTGCCAATGCGGGTCGCACGTTGCTGTCGCTACGCCTGCGTCACTTGGCCGTCGTGCCGTCCACCCACGTGTAGCCGAGATTCGTAATGCCGGTAATCATGCTCTGGAAGTCCTGATACGCCGGCAATCCGAGATCCGGTTCGAGCCAGTACGGATGGAAGAAGAAGGACGCGAAACCGTCCCGCACCGCCAGGCCATACTGCGCATTGGTCACGATTTGCTGCCACGTGTAGGTGATGCACGAGAACGGGTCGACGTTGCAGATGTTGTACTGCACGCTGCCCAGGTTCTCCGGAATGATCCGCTGCCCGTAGTAATCAGAGTTGATGATGTACGGGAAAAACTGCCCGGCAGAAAAATCCTGGTTGGCGGCACCCGTGCCGAGTTGCGGTTTGGTCGCGGTGTAATACACGGCCCGCTGGAACGTGGTCGGGAACGTGAGGGCTGTCGCCGACGACGCAGCCGGGGACATCTGGTACTGCGGTGCGGCCCAGCCGACGATCTTGTAGCCGTTGAGCGTGAACTCGAGCAGGCCGTCGGCCATTCTGCCTTCCGCCCATTGCACGGAATCCTCATCAACCGGCCGGTTCTGCACCGCGTACCAGAACTCGTAGTCGCTGCCGCTGACGGCATTCAACAGGTTCGGTGTCGAATCGTACTGGTGCGTATAGCCGTGCATCACGATCGAGCCGCCGCGCAACAGCGCATAGTTCAGCGCCCGCTTGAGGCCCGTTGCCTGCGCCAGATGGATCGTCTCCGGCACACCGCCGTTGTAGTAGCCGTTCGGGTCCGTATACAACGGAATGGTGGCCATCGTGAACGGAATCCGCTTCGAGTACATGTAGTTCGTCAGCAGCTGCATCGAACTCGTCGTGGTATACGCGTCGAGGTCCTCCAGGCGGACGAGCGCACGATGATTCACCGGTGCATTGGTCTGCAGGATGTCGTGCAGGATGTCGCAGATCACCAGGTAGCGATCCGTCGGGCCGATATAGGAAAACGGCATGTCCGCGAAGTACCAGAAGTTGCCCGAGCGCATGACGTACGGTGCGGTTGCGCCGCTCTTGCTGTTCTTGATGGTGACGAGCGCCTGCGCCTTGGTGGCATCGACGACCTGGGTCAGTCCGACGTCCGGATCCGCATTGATCGTGCCGGACGACGCGTCATAGGCGTAGTACTTGACCATCGGCAGGTTCTTGTACGTGACCGTGTCGTAGAACCCGGGATTCGGGTTGCTCGACGATGGCGTCGTGTTCATCCCGGCGAGGCCCAGGAAGCTGAACCCGTAGGTCTGGTTGAACGTGTAGGCCGTGTTCCATGCCAGTTGCCACAGGTTGTACTTGAACCAGACCACCGTCTTCTTGGTGGTCATCACGTCGCTCATGAACGCGGTCGGAATCGGGTTGTTGTAGTAGTTGCCGATATAGAACGTCGCGTCGTGATTCCCGACCATGCCGGCCGTGTAGTTCTGGATCGGAACCAGATCGACGGTCGTATTGAAGTGACCCAGCAGGTTCCTCAGCATGATGCTGTACATCAGGCCCAGCTTCGAAAACGGATCGTTGGCCGGATTGTCGTACAGGATGAGCGTATGGGCAGTGGTGGCCTGCGCGTGCGCGGTGCCCGGCAATGTCATTTGCGCGAGTCCCGCTAGCAGGGCGATGACGAGCAAGATCTTTTTCATGGCCGTTTCTCCCTATTCACGTTCCACATTGCCGTTGGATTTACTGACCGACTTCTTGCTGAACTTCGGGCGGCCCGTTTCCTTGTACGCCTTTTCCCAATCCTCGTCGGACATGCCGGCTTTCACGTTGACGTGCGCCGAGCCGTTCGGCAGCGGAGGCGGCTTGATCTTCTGTGCAGAGGAATTACTCGTCTGCTGCGCACCCACATCCTGAACGCCGACGGCGAAGACGAGCGTCGTGATCAATGCGACGATTGATCCGGCGGCGCTCAACCCGTTTCGAAAAGATTGATTGCGATGCGAAGGCATGATTTTCATCCTTTGATATGCGAAATAAGTTCATCTCGTCAGCGAAACGAGCACGTCGAATCACCATCCGGAATCGGGGCGCCATGTCGTGAAGATTTTGATGCGCAATTGAAACCAGACAAATAAATCCGGTAGGAGATGGTTTTACTTTCAAGCTAGAACCGTACCATCCGTCGCAAATGGGCATAGCGCCAAGGCGACGAAATTGGCGCATCGAGGCCGCTCGAAAATGCGTCGATAAAACGTTTCAGGCGTGCAACGCGGCGATGTCACGAATTTAATCGGACAAACACGCGAAACCCGCTCATGCGCCCCAAGTGAAACCTGTCGTGCCCCACGCTTCGCGGATCGCGATGCGACGATTGCCGTGGATGGCACGCTCGCACGCGCAACGACGCCTGGCGCGCTCGATTTTCGGTTCAACCTCCATTCATCCGGCCGATCACCGCAGGAATCGCATGACGATTTTCGAGGGCCGCCAGCCGCGCACGTGCCGAGGGTCTGAAAACGATGTGTCATCCGGTCGATCTACGGCGTGTTTCAGCACTGAAACATTTGGCTCGGATTCGGCGGGCCGATCCTGTGCGGCGGTTCGCGACGCCCGCAACGTCAAGGGTCGCACGGCGATGGCGCACGACTTGCTACATGAGCACTGTGTTGCGAAGTCGATGCGCGGGGAGCCATGCGCGCGCGCCGGGCGGAGAGCGGCTGCGAGCGTTGAAGGATGCAGTGACGGAGGCAGGCAGGCGGAAATGGGCTGTCCAAAAGTCATCCACTGAACACGTTGCATCGCTCGCGATGTGACGTGGCTGCATCGACGAAGCGCGCGCGGCGCGCGCTTTTTCGAGCGGCAGGCATTCGCGTGGCGCACACCACGCAGTGGACGTGACGGGGCGACGAGGGCGAATGAACGTTTCGTCTTGCGTCGGTACGAGGGGAAATAATCAAATAAAAGATAACAGCGCGGGAAAGATGATGGACAACATGGTTTGGAGTGCGTATTTATATGCGCTTAACATCGTCACCATTGTGACCGCAATCGTCATCCTGGTCAGCACACTGGATGACCTCACGCTGGATGCCTGCTATTGGTCCTTTGAAATCGGGCGTATCCTGCGCCGCGAAAAATCGCAAACGATCGATATCGGCATGCTGCGCGCGCTGGAAGAGCGGCATCTGGCGCTGATGGTGCCGGCGTGGAAAGAATATGACGTGATCGCCAAGATGATCGAAAACACGTTGGCGACGCTCGAGTACGAGCGCTACGTGATATTCGTCGGCACCTATCACAACGATGCGGAAACCACGGCCGAGGTCGAACGCATGGTCCGCCGGTATCCGGGCCGGGTCACGCGCGCGACCGTGATGAACGACGGGCCGACCTGCAAGGCGGACTGCCTGAACTGGATCGTCGAAGCCATCCTGCGTTACGAATCGGTCCATCACATCCAGTTCGCGGGCGTCGTCATGCACGACTGCGAGGACGTCATTCATCCGGTCGAGCTCAAGTACCTCAACCACGCGGTGGCGGACAGCGACCTGGTCCAGCTTCCCGTGCTGTCGTTGCCGCGGAAATGGAACGAGTTCGTCGCCGGCTGCTACCTCGACGACTTCAGCGAAACGCACCAGAAGGACGTGCCGGTGCGCGCCCGGCTGACCGGCGTCGTCCCGGGCGCGGGCGTGGCGTCGTGCTACAGCAGGCGCTCGATCGAAGCGGCGATGAAGGAACGCAACGGCTCTCCGTTCAACACCAGTTCGCTGACCGAGGATTACGACTTCAGCTTCCGGTTGAGAGACCTGGGGATGAAGGAAACCTTCGCGTGCATTCCGCTGACGGGGATCGCGCGCGATGACACCAACGAGCGCGCGCAGGGTGGCGTCGTCAGCCGAAACCTGCTGGCCACGCGCGAGTACTTTCCGAAAACATTCCGTACCGCGTACCGTCAGCGCACGCGCTGGATCCTCGGCATTGCGTTTCAGGGATGGGAGCAACTCGGCTGGAAAGGCAACCTGCTCACCCGATACATGTTCTTCCACGATCGCAAGGGCATCGTGACCTCGCTGTTTTCGGTCGTTGCCTATGGCGTGCTGCTCAACTTCCTGCTGCTGGGCGCGCTCCAGAGAGCCGGCCATGTCATCCCGAACGGCGCCTCGCTCGTCATGGCGGCCGACTGGGTCGCACCACTGCTGTGGATCAACACCGCGATGCTGTTTGCACGCGCCGGGCAGCGCTTCCATTTCGTCAGCAAGCTGAACGGCCCGACCCAGGGGCTGCTCTCGATTCCGCGGATGTTCGTCAACAACCTGATCAACTTCTACGCGGTGTGCCGCGCGTGGCGCATCTATATCCGCCACCTGGCGACCGGCAAGCCCATAGCATGGGACAAGACCAGTCATACCTATCTGTCGAACGAAGCGCTCGGGAAAGTGCGCCTGAAAGTCGGCGAGATCCTGGTCGGCTGGGGCGTGGTGACACTGGAGCAATTGCAGGCGAGCCTGGAGAAGCAGCTGACCTGCGGCAGACGGCTCGGGGAACTGCTGGTCGAAGGCTGCGCGATATCCGCCGAATCGCTGGCGGATGCGATCGCCGAGCAGGCCGAGCTGCCCCGCGTGAGCCTCGGCAACGTCGCGGTGGGCCACTTCGCGGATTCGCTGGCATTCGAGCTGCAGTACGCGTATCGCGCCGTCCCCTTCTCGACCGCGGACGACGGCACGTTGAACATCGCGGTCGGGCGGCCGCTGTCGCCGGACGAACAGGACGTCGTGCGGCGCGGCGCCCGGGCGAAGGTGGCCTATTTCATTGCCTGCGACACGGAGATTACCGCCGAGCTCGCCCGGCACTCGCGCTTCGTCGAACTCACGCGCCTGCGCGACGGCGACCCGGCCGCGCAGCAAGGCGCTCCCGCGCAGAAACCGTCGGGAGAACAGGCATGAAGCATTCGAAACTCCCGATCGCGGCCAGCGTCAAGCGCTGCGCACGGTTGAGCGCACTGGCGATCGCCGTGTCGCTGGCCTGGCAGGCGCCGGCAGCCGCCGCGCAGCAACTGACGCCCAAGGCCTACAAGCTCGCCGACAGCGCCTACAAGGCAATCAATGCCGGCGACCTGCCCCTCGCGGAAGTGTATGCGTCGCGCGCCATCAAGCTTCAGCCCGGAAGCGAACAGCTCGGGCTGCTGCTCGTCGACGTATACAGACGGGAAGGAAAAGTCGACGAAGCGGATTCGATGGTGGAATCGCTGATCGTTCGTTTTCCGAAGAGTGCGGCGGTACGCGCGCAGCATGGCTACCTGGCGCAGCGGCAGATGCGCTACGACGTTGCGTGCAGCGATTTCGCGGCCGCCGTCGCGACCGGGAAATGGAGCAAGGAACAGCAGCGCAACCTGCGTCTCGCCTGGTCGGACAGCGCGCTCGCGGCGAAGCTTCCGCATGAGGCCGGCATCGCGCTGGCGCCGCTGGCCGATGAAAAATCGGCCGTGGTCCAGGTGCGCATCGCGCAGATGAGCCTGCAGGCAGGCGACCGCGACACCGCCATCCGCATGGCCGACCTGGCGGCCAGCGACGCGACGACCGAAGGCGAGCGCAACATGGCCGCGTCGATCGCGGCGCAGGCGCGGCTGGACGATCAGGCCGCCGAGGCGCCGGTCGACAATACCGCGCAACAGAAGTTGCAGGATGCCTATGACCTGCTGCGCGACCACAAGGATCGCGAGGCGCTCGACGCATTCCAGGCGGGATTTTCCGGCGGTGCCGGCAATGCGATGAACTACGCGGACGCGGGCTACGCCGCCAAGCGGATCGGGCTGAACCAGGAGTCCATCGACCTGTTCGAGCACAGCCTCGATGCCGACGAAAACGAACACACCTTCGATGCGCAACACAAGTTCGGCTATCGGCGGGAGGTCGAGCAGCTTCAGCGCAGCTGGGGTTTCGTCCTGAGCGCGCCGTACCAGTCGGCCGCGTTCGGCCCACAAGGCACCATCAGCGTGCTGCAGCCGGGTGTGGAAGTGTATTGGCAGCCGCCGAAGATCGGCTATCAGAACGGCCGCATCTTCCAGTTCTTCGTGCGCGGCTACGGCACGGCCTACGACGGATCGGGCAACACGACCGGGCTGCCGACCGTGCAGGGTTCGGTGGGCGCGCGCTACAAGCCGCTGCCCGACCAGAACGTCGTGCTGACCGCCGAGCGGCTGTTCCACGTCGGCAGCCAGTCGATGACGGACTGGCTGATGCGCCTGGGTTATTCGTCGGAAGGCGGGACCGACCTGAGGGTCACCGAGCCGAGCTGGCGCAGCTGGCAGGCCTACGTTGAAGGCGCTTACTTCATCAGCGCGGGGCGATACATCATTTATTCGGAGTTGCGTTACGGGCACACCTGGCGTTTGCCGATGATCAGCGATCGGCTGACCATCTACCCGCACGCCGCGGTGGCCGGCGATCACGACAATCGGCAACCGGACAAGACGGCGATCGGTGCCGGGCCCGGCATCCAGTTTCGGTACTGGTTTCGCGAAGGCCGATATAGCGCGCCGGCAAGCTATCTGGATGTCACGGTGCAATACCGGTTCGGGTTGACGTCAGCGGCACGCGCACGTGGTCTCGTGGTACGCGCGACATTGTGGTTCTAACAGCGACGCTGACGCTTGCTCATGGATGGCGCTTTTCGCTTAGTTGGGCGCCTTGAGCGGAAGGATCGTTTGACGCAACAGCTGGAAGTACGAGCTCGTCGAATACGGAACCATCTGCTCGGCGTAGTTCCACCAGAAGAATCCGCCGATGAAACGCGGATCGGTCATGCTGTTGACCATCGGGTAGTACGTCTTGATCAGGTTCTGCTGCACCGACGCCGGCGCGGCGGTATCCGAGGTGCCGATTTCGCCGAAGCCGACCTTCGCGTTCGGGAAGATGCTTTCCAGCGCCGCGAAATCGTTCTTCCACGTCGGATTCAGCCCCGGGCAATCCTGGTACGGGTAGTAGCTGAACAGCGCGTAGTCGGCTTGCTGGCGGACCGTCGACGACAGGAAGGTGGTCGGCCACGTCTTCCAGTAATCCTGCGGCTTCTCCCAGCAGTTGGTGCCCTTGCTGTCGTCGTTGTAGTACAGCGTGATGGCCGTCTTGCCGCCGTTCGATTTGACGATCTGGTTGGCTGCCGCGACCATCTGGCCGATCTGCTGCTCTTGCGCGTTGACCACGCTGTTCGTCCCGCTCGGGTCGTTACGCAGCCATTCGCCGTTGATTTCGTTCGCGATCTCCCAGACGTCGACCGTGTTCTTCAACTGCGACACCAGTTCCTGCGTCCTGGCCTTGTACGTGGCGAGATCCGTCGGGAAATAGTAAGAATCGTAGACTTCGCCCATCACGTACGCGACGGCGTGCAGGCGCAGCAGCGGTGCGTAGTAGTCGGCGGCCGACGTACCCGGATCGAACACGACACGCACGGTGGGCTTGTACGGCAGGTTCTGCAGCGACGCGACGATCGCGTCCAGCTTGGTCAGGTCGTCGAGGGTCACGCCGTAGACGGGATTCTTCAGAGGTTCGACCTGGGCTTCAGCGGGCCGGGATAAAGGCAGGAGCCCGGCATAAGCGACGCATGCGGCGATGGCCGTGCGCGAGAGATTTTTCGTCAGTCTTTTCAAAACGCTTTCCGTCCTAAAGTAAGAAGAAGCGCGATTTTAGACGAAAATAAAAGGTAATTATCGGATGATATTGAAAGTGGCGAGCCCTAAAAAGATCGTTAGGATCGGTATCAAAAGTGGATGCGGCAGGATGTCGCGCCGGGCAAGTTGTTACGTGATACTTATTAAATGCACTGCAGCATCGGCGCGAGAAGCCGGTGCCGGGAGAGGCGGCGGCGGGTGCGTCTCAGGGTAAAACCGAGGTGCGGGTGGCTGCGTGCAAACGATTGCCGACGCCCGAAGCTAGCCGCAGCCAGTCGCCCCTGACACACGCGGCTCAGCGACACGAACCACCCACGCCCCCAGTTCATTCAGGCGACCGGATAGCGGAACCCGCTACCACCCGGATTCCGCTACGCGGCGCCTTCGTTGCCTGCTCAGGCAGACGCGTTGCGATTCGCCTCGATCACCGTCAGCGCCGCCATGTTGACGATCCGGCGCACCGTCGCGCTCGACGTCAGGATATTCACCGGCGCGTTGACGCCCAGCAGGAACGGCCCCACCGCCACGTTGCTGCCCGCCTCGGTCTTGAGCAGGTTGTACGCGATATTCCCCGCATCCACGTTCGGGCAAACCAGCAGGTTGGCAGCGCCCTTCAGCGGCGACATCGGCAGCAGCTTCGACCGCAAGCCCTCGTCGAGCGCGCAGTCGCCATGCATCTCGCCGTCCGCCTCGATATCCGGCGCCTGCTCCCGGACGATCTCCAGCGCCCGGCGCATCTTCACGCCCGACGCCGCGCTCCCCGACCCGAAGTTCGACCGCGACAGCAGCGCCGCTTTCGGCGTCAGGTTCAGCCATTCCATCTGGCGCGCCGCGGCAATCGTGAATTCCGCGATCTGCTCCGCGTCGGGATTGTCGTTGACGTGCGTATCCACCAGCGCGACCGTCCGCTGGTCGAGCAACAGGATGTTCATCGCCGCATAGGTCGACGCCCCCGGCTTCTTCCCGATCACCTCGTCCACGAACCGCAGGTGGTTGTGATACTCGCCCACCGTCCCGCAGATCATCCCGTCCGCATCGCCGAGCCGCACCATCATCGCGCCGATCAGCGTCAGGCGGCGCCGCATCTCGACCCGCGCCATTTCCTTCGAGATGCCATCCCGGCAGCGCAGCTCCCAGTACTTCGTCCAGTACTGCGGGAAGCGCTCGTCATACTCGGGATTGGTCACCTCGACATCCTGGCCGAGCCGGATCCGCAGGCCGAATCGCTCGATGCGCGCCAGCAGTACCTCGGGGCGCCCGACCAGGATCGGCCGCGCCAGCTTCTCGTCGACGATCACCTGCACCGCGCGCAGCACGCGCTCGTCCTCGCCTTCGGTGAAGACGATCCGCGCCTTGCCGCCGTCGCGCACCAGCCGGCGCGCCGTCGCGAACAGCGGCTTCATGAATGCACCGGAGTGGTAGACGAATTGCTGCAGTTGCTCGACGTACGCGTCGAGATCGGTCAGCGGGCGCTTCGCCACGCCGCCGTCCATCGCCGCCTTCGCCACGGCCGGCGCGATACGGACGATCAGGCGCGGGTCGAACGGCTTCGGAATCAGGTATTGCGCGCCGAACGCCACGTCGTACGCCCCGTAGGCCGCCGCGACGACTTCGTTCTGCTCTTCCTCGGCCAGCCCCGCGATCGCGTGAACGGCGGCGATCTCCATTTCGCGGGTGATCGTCGTCGCGCCCACGTCCAGCGCGCCGCGGAAGATGTACGGGAAGCAGAGGACGTTGTTGACCTGGTTCGGGTAGTCCGAGCGGCCCGTCGCGATCACGACGTCGTCGCGCGTCGCATGCGCCAGTTCCGGGAATATTTCCGGCGTGGGATTGGCCAGTGCGAGAATCAGCGGGCGCGGCGCCATCGCCTTCAGCATCTCGGCGCTCAGGATGCCGCCGACCGACAGGCCCAGGAACACGTCCGCGCCGCCGATCACGTCGGCCAGCTTGCGCGCGTCGGTGTCCTGCGCGAAGCGCGACTTCGCCGGGTCCATCAGCGTGGTGCGGCCGCGATAGACGACGCCCTCGATGTCGGTCACCCAGACGTTTTCAACCGGCAGCCCGAGGTCGACCAGCAGGTCCAGACAGGCCAGCGCCGCGGCGCCAGCCCCCGACGTCACGACCTTCACTTCCGAAATCGATTTCCCGACGACCTTCAACCCGTTGATGAACGCGGCGGAGACGGTGATGGCGGTGCCGTGCTGGTCGTCGTGGAAGACGGGGATCTTCATGCGGTCACGCAGCTTCTGCTCGACCGTGAAGCACTCGGGCGCCTTGATGTCCTCGAGGTTGATGCCGCCGAAGGTCGGCTCGAGGCCGGCGATGATGTCGACCAGCTTGTCCGGATCGGTTTCGTTGATCTCGATGTCGAAGACGTCGATCCCCGCGAACTTCTTGAACAGCACCGCCTTGCCTTCCATCACCGGCTTCGACGCGAGCGGGCCGATGTTGCCCAGGCCGAGCACGGCCGTGCCGTTCGTGATCACGCCCACCAGGTTGCCGCGGCTCGTGAACCGGTGCGCCTGCAGCGGATCGGCGGCGATGGCCTCGCACACGCCCGCCACGCCCGGCGTGTACGCCAGCGCGAGATCGCGCTGGGTCACGAGCGGCTTGCTGGCGACGACCGAGATCTTTCCCGGCGTCGGAAATTCGTGATAGTCGAATGCTGCCTGCTGCTGTGTCTCAGTCTGTTTCATGTTTTTCGATCCGGGCACGGGCGCCAGGCCAGTCCCGGCGCGATCCATGAAGGGGATTCTAGGGATCCGCCATAAGGTGTTGATTCTGTTTTAATATCGGTCCATCACTTTTTCATGATGGATACGTGACCAGTCAATGACTTTTGACGCAAACGACGTGGTCAGGCGGCTGGGCGCCCGCTTGAAGATGCGGCACCTGGTGCTGTTGCTGCAGATCCAGCAGCACGGGTCGCTGACGCGCGTCGCGGAGCACATGGCCAGCAGCCAGCCCGCCGTGACCAATGCGCTGTCCGAGCTGGAGAGCATGTTCGGCACGCCGCTGTTCGAGCGCTCGTCGCGCGGCATGCGGCCCACCGCGCTCGGCGCGGTCGTGCTCGAGCGGGCGAAGGCGATGATCAAGGATCTCGACCACCTCGCCCGCGAGATGGAGGCCGTCGCCGCCGGCCATGCGGCCCACCTGCACATCGGCGTGATTCCGTTCATTTCCGGGCAGATGCTGTCGGCGGCGCTCAAGCGGCTGCAGGCGCGCATGGAACGGCGCCTGACCGTGACGATTCACGAAGGCACCAGCGATCAGCTGCTGCTGCAGCTCAGGGACCACGGCGTCGACATCGTGATCGGGCGGGCCTCGTCGGCGATCGACCTGGGCCAGGTCTCCTTCGAAGTGCTGTACCAGCAGCAGCCGCGCATGATCGCGAGCCGGCGCCTTGCCGCGAAACTGGCCCGCACCGCGCTCGACTGGCACAAGCTGCACGCGCTCGACTGGATTCTCGGCGCGCCGCATACGCCGATGCGGGAACAGGTGACCGACCTGTTCCTGTCGGCCGGCATCGCGCCGCCCGTTCCGATCGTCGAGAGTTATTCATCCAAGCTGATCGGCGAGATGATCGCGTCGAGCGACGAGGCCGTGTCGATCGTGCCGGCCGATATCGCGGAAGAACTGGTGCGGATCGCCGGCGTGGCGATCGTGCCGTACTCGCTGGTGTGGACGCTTCCGCCCATCGCGCTGTTTACCCGCGCCGCCGATTCGCGCTCGCCGGCGCGGGATCTGCTCGTCGAGGCGCTGCGCGGGGTGTGCAGGGAGACTTATGGGGACGCGCAGCGGTAGGGTTTCGCGAGCCACACCTGCGTTGAACGGGCTGCCGGATCCGCCGAAACCCGTCGTGCGTCTCGACGGCTTCCCGGTGCGCCACCGGCCCCGGGCTACTTGCTGGCCGCGAGGCGCCGCAGAATTTCTGCACGCTCGGAAGTCAACACATGGTCCGAGCCTTCGCCGCGGTCATAGCGTTTGGTCGTGCGGTAGGACAACCGCTTCTTGTACTGGTTGGTAACGGGATCGAACACCCACGCATCGACGTCGAACAGGTGCGCTTCGAAATGACTTTCGCCCTTGCCCCACACATAATCGGCCCGAACGAACACCGGATAGGACGACACGTCCGGCACCTTCCACATCGCGCGGTCGGCCAGCTCCGTCTGGGTGACTTCCGGCATCAGGTTCTCGATCTTGCCGTTCGCGCCATAACGCAGGATCGCCACGCGCTCCAGCATCCCACTGCCGCCGCCCGAGAACATTCCCGAGAAGAACACCCACGAGCCACCCGACGCAATCGGCAGCCGCTCGGACCTTGGCGTCAGTCCGAACTGGTAAAGCTCCTTCGGCGAATTGGGCAGCGGCGCGGGCGGCATCTCGAAGCATGGCGCACGGTCGGGGAGCACGCAGAGTTTCACGCCGGACAGCGGGAGGCCGTCGGCGTCCGTTCGGCCCTCCACCTGGGTGAAACGGGGGAAGGCGAGTTCGCTGGAAGCGGCTTGAACGCCGGTGACGCCAACGACGGAAAAGCCCAGGATCACCCCAAGCGTTTTACGGAACCCGCGCATGCACCTGCCCTCTTCTCTCATGTTTTGATAGGCGCGAATTGTCGATGATCCGGCCGGTTCTGTCGAATGAGCGGTTGCGGCCGGCGATCCGCCGATATGGCGCCCATCGGGGCGGTTCACGAGATAGCGCGAGGTTCTTCAGTGCGTGAGATGGACGTTTCATTGATCGCCGCGTTCCACGCGCTTGCGCAGATCACCCCTGCGCCTGATGGCACACCACCTCGATATTGTGCCCATCCGGCCCGATGACGAACGCCGCGTAGTAATTCGCGTGATAGTGCGGCCGCAGCCCCGGCGCGCCATGGTCCTTCCCGCCTGCCGCCAGCGCCGCGCGATAGAACGCGTCGACTTGCTGCCGGTTGTCGGCCACGAACGCGATGTGAAGGTGCGCCGGTTTCTCCGTCGTCTGGAACAGGCACAACGAAGGCTTGCCCGGCGGAGAGATCTCGATGCCGTACGACGGCTCGCCCTCGCCCTGCACCACGACGCCAAGCGGCTCGAGTGCGCTCAGGAAAAACGCCTTGCTCGCTGCAAAGTCGGTCACGCCGAATTTGACATGGTCAAACATGACTCCCCCTCGGATAGATGGGTCTGCCGGCACCCGGATGGAACGTCGAAATCACCGCGATGTTGCCACACGCAGCCGTCGCCGGCATCCCCTGCGCGACCGAGCAAGAAAAGCCCGACACAGTCGGGCCAACGAGCGGGATGCTCACCCGTCATCGAGCAGTCACGGCGTGCGGCACAACGTCATCGTGACGCTGGCGACACCCGGCGATCGCGCACGAAGCTGTGACTGATCGTCGAGCGACAGGCATGTCTGGAAGGATTCCGAAAGAAACGGCTACTGCGAAACAGGCGCATCGGACAGACGATACGGGAATGTCGGAGCCTGCGAATCCCGGAATGAAGCAGCGAACCGGTGACGGGATCTCGCTGCCGGTTCGCTGTACCGCACACTCGATACGTCGCACTGAACTTCCGGCCTCGCCGGTTTCAGCGGCATGCTTCCGCGATCTTGGAAGGTCGATTCCGTGCTGCTATCGTGGTGCACCTTTTGACGATTTCGGAGCGGGAGATACATGCCCTTGATCTTGCGTCGAGCGATTGCCGCTGATGCCGCAGAGGTGGCTGAAGTCTATCTACGGTCGCGCGACACGCTGGCATCCTATGCGCCGCTCGCGCATTCCGAAGCCGCCGTCCGCGATTGGGTGGCCAACATGCTTGTGCCGTCGGGCAACGTCACCGTTGCCGTGAACGATGACCGCATCGTCGGCATGGCCGCGCACGTTGTCACCGACGGCGTGGCGTGGCTCGACCAGTTGTATGTGTGCCCCGAATTCAAGCGACGAGGGATCGGGTCTTCCCTCCTGGAATCGGTGAAGTCGCAGACGGTTGGCAAGCTCCAGCTCCATACGTTCCAGATGAATCGCGATGCCGCTGCGTTTTATGAGCGGCATGGGTTCGTTGCGGTTGAATACAGCGATGGGAGCAGGAATGAGGAGGGCTGTCCCGATGTTTTGTATTGCTTGACGCGGTAGCTTCGGCCCGGGCCGCTCGGATCGCCCGTCCGTTATCGGTCGGGCCGGATACCGACTTCCTTGCTACTAGCCGGGACCGTCGCTGGCGGCCGCGAGAAGCGGCACGACCAGATCGCTGATCGGCGTCGGAATGCCGTGAGATTGTCCATACCGCTGCACAACGCCATTCCGGCAGTCCCATTCGAGGGGGCGGTTACCCTGCCGGTCGGCAAGAATGGACGTACCTAAATCGGGCGGCGCGCGACGGAACCCTTCGACGATCTCCTGCGGCACGTCATCGCCCAGCTTCGCGCCCTCGGCACGGGCGACCTCGAGACATTCCCGCAGGTAGGCGAGTGACAGTCCGATGATGTCGCTTCGCGAGAACATGCCGGCGCGGCGGCCGGTCAGCACCATGAGTCCCGCCGCTGCGTTCTGCAACAGCTTCCGCCATGCGAGCGAGGTGAAATCTTCCGCCACCTCGACCGAGCATCGCGTGCCGCTCAAAGCCGAGACCACCACGCTGCTCGCCGGTGTATCGGGCAAGGTAAGCCGAGGTTCGCCTCGCAGCCACACTGACGAACCCGATTCGCGTTGCGCTGGAAACCAGACGATCGATGGCACGACTGCAGCGCCGCCTGCATGCGGTGCGAAAGTGGTTTTTTGCTCGACGCCGTTTTGCAGCACGCAGACAACGGTATTCGCACCGCAAAGCGCGGAGACCCACGGCGCCGCGCTTGCCACCTGCGTCGACTTGACCGCAACGAACACCAGATCGAACTTTTCCTTGACCGCTTGCGGATCAGTCAATACGGGCCCAGGCACGACGATCTCGCCACCGTCAAAGCGCAACACCAGCCGCTCGCACGCCGAGCGGCCACAGATCACCGGCGTGCGGCCGACTTCATGAAGGGCTGCAGCTACGGTCGTTCCGATTGCCCCCGGACCGACGAGGGCGACGGTTGGGTAGTCAGACTGTGTCATCGTGTTCATCCTGTATGGTCATCTGTCAGATGCGGGCGCAGTGCGAGGGCAAGCGGAAAAATCGCCAGGGCAGTCAACGCGGTGGCATAGGTGGCGCCATGCACGCCGATGCTGTCACCCAGGAACCCGTAGAGAACGGGCGATATCGCGCCCGATGCAATCGTCCCCGTGTAGAACAGTGCGAATGCACGCTCGGTGCGCTCGGGCGCGGACATCTCCGGAACGGTTCCGTACAGCACGGAGGACGTGCCGTTGAGCATCATGCCCAGAATCGGCAGCAGCACCATGCTGGGCCCCAACGGGAGATACATCACCGCCACGATGCACGCAGCCGTGCCGCCCTCCGTGAGCAGCACCGTACGCACCACCCCCATCCGTGCGCCAATCCAGCCACACATGAACTTGCCGGCCGCCCCACCCATGAAAACAAGCGCGAGTGCCGTTCCCACCATTTGAGGCGAGACGCCCTTCGCCGTCAGCAGGAAGGGCAAAAATGTAAGCAGTCCCATGCGTACGGCCGTATCAAGCACGCCGATGGAAAACAGGGCCGAGAATCCGCC
This sequence comes from Burkholderia sp. Tr-20390, assembly GCF_017104595.1. Lineage (NCBI taxonomy): Bacteria > Pseudomonadati > Pseudomonadota > Betaproteobacteria > Burkholderiales > Burkholderiaceae > Burkholderia > Burkholderia sp. Tr-20390. The sequence goes on from NZ_JAAGPC010000024.1 coordinate 37,827, forward strand.
TCCCCAGGCGCTGCTGCGCTGAGCGGACGATTGCGCCTTTACCGCCGGCTTCCCGGCGTCGCGCGGCACATCAGGAAACGAGACGGCGATGACCGCGGCAACGACGAAGCCCAATCCGGAGACGATCCAGAGCGCGTGACGCCAGGGCATCATGGTCACGAGCAGCGAAATGGCCGCCGGCAGCGCGGATTTTCCCAGATCGCCGGAGAAGTTGTAAACGCTCAGTGGACCTCTCGCATCACGCCCGTAGGTGCGGGAGATGGCGCCCGAGGCGATCGGATGCTGCGTGCTGGATCCGCCGCCCGAAATCGCCAGCGCCACACTCAAACCGAGCAGGCCGCCCGACATGCCCGCGAACGCATAGCCAAGCGCGGCGAGCAACGTGCCGATCGCGAGGGTGGCGCGACTGCCCAGACGTTGCGCGAGACGTCCCGAGGGCAGCTGCAGCGTTGCCATCGTGCCCGCATAGACGCCGCGCAGGATGGCCAGGGCCGCAAAGTCCAGCCCGAAGTCCGACTGCCAGACCGGTAGCAACGCGTAGATCATGTCCGTATAGCCATCGTGCATGGCATGCGCAACGCACGACAGCCACAGCACGCGCGGTCGTGAGGGCCCACTCTCCCGCATCGCGGGAGGGGAAAAAACCGGCAGGCGCATCGTCATTTTCTCCGTGCGAGTGGTTGGCGGAAGCCGCTCGTGGCGTCGCTCTCAGGCTCGACGCGTAGATTTTATGACCGCGACATCCGCCATTTCAATTGAGCTAAAATCGCGCCAACAGAGAGAAAAAGTCACGTCATGAACGAAAACCGGAGTGCCGCGAAGCATCGGGACGAGTTGCCCCCGCTCAATGCGCTGCGCGCTTTCGATGCGGTCGCGAGGCACGGCAGCTTCGCGGGCGCCGCGGAGGAACTCCATGTCACCCACTGGGCCGTAGGAAAACAGATCAGGCTGCTGGAGGACTGGTTCGGCCTGCCGTTGTTCGACCGTCGTCCGCGCGGTGTCGTGCTCACCGACGAAGGGGCGGCCTTGCTGAGCGACGTCAGCAACGCGTTCGAGCGCCTCGGTACAGCGGTGGTACGGCTGCGCCACAACACGGTCAAACACCGGATATCAGGCGTCGTGCGGGTGAATGTGACGATGAGCTTCGCGCTTTGCTGGCTGCTGCCGCGGCTCGCCGATTTCCATTTGCGATACCCCGACATCGACGTCAGAGTGTCGACGACATCGCGCAAGCTGCGCTATGTCGCCGACGCTTTCGATATCGGTGTTCGCTCCGGTCCCGAGCATGGCGCGGGCGTCGTATCCCGCCCGTTGATGCCCGACCTGCGCGTGCCAGCCTGTAATCCCGCATTGCTGCGCCAGCATCCGATACAGAGCGTGACCGACCTGCGCCATCACACCCTGCTGCATTCGGCCACGACGCGTTCCGCCTGGTCGAACTGGTTGAAGGAAGCAGGTGCGCCCGACCTGCGGGCAGCGCGCCACGTCGAATTCGATCACGTGAATCTTCAGTTGGGCGCGGCCGTCGAGGGGCTCGGCGTGGCGCTGGCATCGCTTCCGCTGATCAGGCGCGATCTCGCCGAGGGGCGCCTCGTGTGTCCCATCGCATCCCCTGCATGGCGCGCTGACGACTACATGCTCGTGACGAACACCCATCGCGTCGCCGATGCCGCCGTGTCCGCGTTCGAGCAATGGATGGAGAGCATGGCGAGCCAAGAGGCGGGCTAGGCCCGCGGATCAGACCCGGCGGCACGACTTCCGGGCCCACATGCCGCGGCTACGCGTCCGGCACACGCAGCTCCGCTGATAATTGGCCTGGCCATCGTGAATGCGCAGGCTGTCGACGAATACGTCAGGCAGGCGTGTTCCCAGCGCAGTCTGCAAGGCCGCGATTTCGTCGTCGGACGCCGGCCCGTTGAGGCCACCCGGCAGACGTGACGCATCGGCGGCGAAGGCTGCCTCGAGCCGTTGCCATGTTTCGCGAAGATCGATGCCGCGTGCGTCGTCGATATTGCGGGTCGTCGCGCGGGCGTCGACCACTGGCGACGGTGGTGAGGCTGCCTCGACGGATGTCGCCACGGGGCGCGGCGGTTCACTGGCGAGGTCGCGGTCGAGACGCAGGAACAGCACCGACGAACCTGCCGCCATGGGACATTCCGCAGCGGGGATCGCGACGAGCACATCGGCACGAACGACGCCGCCGATCAGCCCGTCGCCTTCGGATGGCAGCAGGCGGACGACCAGGTTTCCGTCGACGCCGCGATGCAGATTGCCCCATCGCATCGCGTTCAGTCGGGCATCGCGCTCGACGCCGTGGTCGACGATGCCGGACTCCCAATGAGGCCCCGGTGTTGCCGCGTGCTCGAGCAAATCGAGCACACGCGGCATGATCGCGTGCATCAGCATCGCCACGGCACCCGTGTGGCCCGACAGGTTGATCAGGGTGGCCTGATCGTAGCTGGTCAGGACCGTCATCCCGCTTTGCGTACCGTCCGGACGCGTGAACGGCAGCATGGTTTTCTTCGGCGGCGAGCGATTGTCGCTGCGTCCGAAGTTGAAGCGGTCGGCCGGCGTTTGCTTGATGTCGACCGTCGTTTCGTCGTAGGCGTACACCTGCTGCGTATTCAGCCCCAGATCCAGAAATGGCCGCACGGCAGGCAGCCCGGCTCCCACGATCAGGTCGTAACGCTGCGCGAGCTCGGCCAGTTTCTTCTTGAACGCGTATTCGTTCTGTTGCACCTCGAGCGGCGGCCGTGCCATGTCCGGCGGCTCGATGTACTCGACCGTAGCCACCTCGTATCCCCAGCGCTGCAGTACCGCCCGGATGTACGGTCCGCTCGTGTCGGGCCGCTGCCAGCGCTCGCGCGCGGTGCGGGGTACGCACTGCTCATACCCGACAATCACCACGCCGATGCGCGGCCGTTTCGTCACCTCGATGTCGCGTACGCCTGCGGCCGTCAGCGCGATCTGCCGTTCGGCCGTTATCCGGCTGCCCCTGGGCAGGAGCAGGCTGCCTTGCCGAAATTCGCTGCCCGGTGCGATCACATGCTGGCCGGCGGATAGCGGCGCGTGCAGCAGCAGAAGCGATCGAGCGCCACGGTACGAAACCTCGAGGTCGCTTTTCGGCACGACGGTGTCGGCATTTTCCGGCAACGGGAAATAGGGTGGGACATCGACCGCACACTGCGCGCCGATTGCGCGAGCCGCCGGACTGCCGGCCGGCGAGGCCAGCGCGCGCCGGCTGAACTGGAAGTCGAGCTCGGCCGGTGCGCCACGCGTCGCATGCGCGGTATCGGATGCGCGCAACGCATAGCCTTCGATCGCAGCAAGCGGAACGGGCGGCACATTCTCGGGGGCGAAAACGTCCGCCGCCGTCACGCGCGTCAACGCGTCCTCGACCGGAATCGTCTCGGATTGCATCGCGCCCGGCACGGCCCGTCGGCAGAGCTTGTAGGGCTGGTCGAGCCAGAACGGGAAGTTCTCGTGATCGTTCATGGTGATGGGTGTTGTCATGCCGTGGTTCGAAGGATGCCTGCGAACCGCGGCACAGGTACGGTTATCGTCGCCCGTGGCTTAACGTTTTGCCGCAGGCTGCAGAGAACCGACATCGAGGTAGAACGGCTCCTGGTCGAGCACGCGCTGGTTCAAATAGAAATTACCGAGGAAAGCGCCCGCGCGTCGATTATCGCTGGCATCGATACGCTTGACCGATACTTCCGGAACCCTTGATGCGCCCTCCTCTGTCGAGGCAAACGGACACTCGTCGCAATCGTAATCGCAATCGGTCGGCGTTTCGTCCGAATCGCCGGTGAACGTGTACGGGCCAGTGACCGCGCCGTATATTTTCCAGGAAGATGAAAGCAACATTAACAAATGTCCATATCACGATCGTTTCTCTTTCATAAACAATCCGATCCAATTCAACGACTGTTAAATTCCCTGTAACCCGGAAGCAGTTCGCCACGAGGCCGAGCATGGGTGGCGTTGCAAATCGATTCGCGAGACATATGCAGGCCAAATCGTCCGGGTCGCGAACATCAACGGATGGCGAAAGTGTCGAACTTCGGATTTGAGGCCGCCCCCACGCGGTGATTCCAGATCAATCAACTCAGCTTTCCGGAGAGGTCAAATCGCTTTGAAACGATCGCATCCACAATTTCATCTGAATCGGCCAATTTAAAAACGCATCCCGATATATTTCATTTTACTTGCAATGACTAGCAAATGATGTAGGCTTGCTGGCGCCGTCATGAACTTCTTGAAAACCCTCTCCGCGGTGCATTTAACCATGCGCAATTTATTAGATCGTTCTACCTCGAATTCGATTCAATACTCCATTGGAATCCTGCTGATTGCAGCCAGCCTTGCCGAAATCGCGCATGCGGCGCCAATCGAGACGTCGTTGCAACGCTCGATCGGGCAGGCGCTTGAATCCCGATCGGGTGGGACGTTGAAGCTGCCGGCCCGGTCGGACGACAGCCTGGTCGAGGCAATCAAGGCCGACGAAAATTCCGGATGGGTATTTGGCACTGCGACACAAATCCTGCGCGAATACGAATCCGGCGATCCCGTCACGAAGCTGTTCATTGCGCGCAACGTGAATGGCCGATGGATCGCGGGTGTGGAGGGCAGCAGCAAGTTTGGAGAATTGCTCGACGCGGCACCACCCACGCTGCTCGCGACCGACGAGCGGAAAAATCTGGCGTCGAGACGTGCATCGCTTGCACCACGGTCGGCTGCCTTGCCGCAACCGGGCCTTGCGTTGCCGTGGGAACCGAATGCCGGGTGGTATTGGACGGGTGGTGCACACGGCTGGTCCGGACAAAGCAGGCCGTATAACTCCCTCGATTTCTCGGGTGGCAACGGCCGCGTGCTGGCGGCGCGAGACGGCTATCTTTACAAGAGCTGCGAGCGCGACGGCAGCGCCATCGTGAAGGTGGTTCACGACAACGGCTATGCGACGACTTATTACCACATGGTCCAGCTGACGTCGCTGAACAGCGGTACGCGTGTCCGTCAGGGGGAATATCTCGGCAGCGTCGGAAACGGCCTGCCGTGCGGCGGACAAACGACGGGGCCGCATGTCCATTTTTCATTGAGCAAGGATGGCAATGACGTGTCCGTCAATGGCATGACGATCGGCGGCTGGCAATTCTTCGAGGGCACTTCGCCGTATTCCGGATACGCGGTTCGCAATCAGCGGCGCGTCTCCCCGCAGGCATGGCTGGTCAACTACGGGAGCGCGGATTCCGGCGATCCGCCCACGCCCGTCAGCGCACGTGTACAGGCACCGGGTCCGGCGAATCTGCGCAGCGCGCCTTCATTGTCGGCGCCGGTCGTCGGTTCGCTCGAGAATGGGCGCACCGTGCAACTCGCGTGCCACCAGTACGGCGATTCCGTGAACGGCAACTGGGGCGCCACACGGCTTTGGTATCGACTCGACTCGAATCAATGGATCTCCGACGGATTCGTCTACACGGGCAGCAACGACCCTGTGGTGCCGGAATGCGTGAATTAGCGCGGGCGCACCGCGACAGGAAACACGATGCCCCACGTGTCGAGATTTTCCGGACCGAAACCGATCCATCTTTGCGGTCACGTCGGACGCTCCCGAACCGGAAGCTTTGACCGCGCTCCATCTGTTCCAACCAACTGCGACTCGACCCGAACGCGCACGTCAGACAAGACCATCAATCCAGCAAGGCAGTGGGCCGCAGGCGCGCACGCCCACTGCCCACTGCCTCGCCCAATCCGCCAAGCGCCTTAAAGAATCCGCTCCAGCGCATCCGCAAACCGCCCAACCGCCCCATCGACATCATGCAGCTTGTCGAGCCCGAACAACCCCAGCCGGAAGGTCTTGAAATCCTCCGGCTCGTCGCACATCAGCGGCACGCCCGCCGCGATCTGCAACCCGACGTCGGCAAACTTCTTCCCGGTTCGAATCCCGTCGTCGTCCGTATAACTGACCACGACGCCCGGCGCCTCGAACCCTTCCGCCGCCACGCTCCGAAAACCCTTCTCGGCCAGCAACGCACGAATCCGCTTGCCCAGCTCCAACTGCTCCTCTTTCACCTTGTCGAAGCCGTACGCCTCGGTTTCCTTCATCACGTCGCGCAGCGTCGTGAGGCTATCCGTCGGCATCGTCGCGTGGTACGCGAACCCGCCACCTTCATACGCTTCCATGATCTGCAGCCACTTGCGCAGATCGCACGCGAAGCTGGTGCTGGTCGTGCCGTCGATGCGTTCGCGGGCCAGCTCGCCGAGCATCACCATCGCGCAGCACGGCGACGCGCTCCAGCCCTTCTGCGGCGCGCTGATCAGGATGTCGACGCCGCTCGCCTGCATGTCGACCCACACCGTGCCGGACGCGATGCAATCGAGCACGAACATGCCGCCGACCGCATGCACGGCGTCCGACACCGCGCGCAGATACCCATCGGGCAACATCATCCCGGACGCGGTTTCGACGTGCGGCGCAAACACCAGATCCGGCTTGTGTTCCTTGATCGCGGCAACCACTTCGTCGATCGGGGCCGGCGCATAGGCGGCCTGCCGTCCCGCTTCGACCGGGCGCGCCTTCAGCACCGTCGTCTCGGAAGGAATGCTGCCCATGTCGAAAATCTGCGACCAGCGGAAGCTGAACCAGCCGTTGCGGATGACGAGGCACTTCTTGTTGGTGGCGAACTGCCGCGCGACGGCTTCCATGCCGAACGTCCCGCTGCCGGGGACGATCACGACGGACTTCGCGTTGTAGACCTTCTTCAGCGTGCCGGAGATGTCGCGCATGACACCCTGAAAGCGCTGCGACATATGGTTGACCGAGCGATCGGTGTACACCACCGAATATTCGAGGAGCCCCTCGCGGTCAACATCGGGAAGTAATCCTGGCATGCTCGCCTCCGGTGAAAGATGAACGATGGAATCTGGGCGAGCAGTGTCCGTGATGCGATACCGCGCTGCACCCATGCAATTGCGTTATTTTCTCGACGAAAGCAGATTCTAACGAAGGCCGCGTGCCGCTTGGGGCATATTTTGTCGGCTGTCCGGCGCAGGCGTGACGGCGCGCCGCCGCCGGCCGACACTCCGCGCTGCAACGGAGCCGCCGCGGCCCGCGGCTGAATCGCCCGCCCGGTGGCCGTCCATGCCGATCGTTGCAGCGCACGACGCCCACGAAGCCCTGTTCCATGTACGGATAAATGGCCCGTCCGCCGCATGCCGCCTACCATGTGGGCTCTTCCTTCACGACAGAGTCTTCGATGATCCCCCACCGAGCATCATCACAGCAGCCGTCGGCCGATCCCGCGCTCGCCGAGCGCGTCGATGCGGTACTGTCCCGCCAACTCGACACGCAACGCCTCGTCGGCGTGGTGGTCCTGGTCGCACGCGACGGCGAGCTCGTCTATCGCCGCGCGGCCGGGTTCGCCGACCGCGAAGCACGCACGCCGATGCTGGAAGACACGCTGTTCAGGCTCGCGTCGGTGACGAAGCCAATCGTCTCGGCGGCGGCCATGGCGCTCGTTGCCCGGCACAAGCTGTCGCTCGACGACGACGTCACGAAGTGGCTGCCCGAGTTCCGCCCGGCGCTGCGTGACGGCAGCGTGCCGGTGATCAAGGTGCGCCACCTGCTCACGCATTCGGCCGGCCTCGGCTATCGCTACGCGGAAGCCGACGCGGCCGGCCCGTATGCACGCGCGGGCGTCTCCGACGGGCTCGATGGCGCATCGATCACGCTCGCCGAGAACATGCGCAGGATCGCGAGCGTGCCGTTGCAGTACGCGCCCGGCACCGGCTGGAACTATTCGCTCTCCATCGACGTGGTCGGCGCGGTGATCGAAGCCGTCACCGGACAGCCGCTCGCCGATGCGGTCGATGCGCTGGTGCTCCGCCCGCTCGGCACCCGCGACACGGGATTCGTCGCACGCGATGCCGCGCGGCTCGCGACGCCTTACGTCAACGACACGCCGCAGCCGCACCGGCTCGCCGAGAACGAAGCCGTACCCATCGACGAAGGCTCCGTCGGCGTGACGTACTCGCCGTCGCGCGCGCTCGACAAGGAGGCGTTCGCATCGGGCGGCGCCGGGATGGTCGGCACCGCCGGTGACGTGCTGAACGTACTGGACACGCTGCGCGCGGGTGGCGGCGCCATTCTGCCGGCCGAGCTGGTCGACGAGATGGGCCGCATCCACACCGGCACCCTCGCGTTGCCCGACCTGCCCGGCGCGGGTTACGGGATCGGGTTTTCCGTGTTGCGCGACCCGCGCGCGGCGCTGTCGCCGGAGTCGCCGGGCACGTGGCGCTGGGGCGGCGTCTACGGTCATTCGTGGTTCGTCGACCGCGCACGAGGGCTCACCGTCGTGTCGCTGTCGAACACGCTTTACGAAGGGATGAACGGCCCGTACACGCTCGATCTGCGCGACGCGGTCTACGGCGTCGGGTAACCTGCGCAGACCCGCGCCATGTCATTGCGCGCGCAACAAAAAAGGCCCGACACGGTCGGGCCAATGAGGTGAGACACAAGGAGAATCCCGCCCACCACACCGGGCGGGTCACGCCGCGCTACACGACGTTCTTTTCGACGATCGGCCGGTTCTCCAGCACGCGCGCCCAGCCGAGCGTCGACAGGTCGAGCGTGTCGTAACGCCCGCCCAGAATGAGTTCACTGACGCCGCGCCCCGTCGCCGGCCCCTGCTGCAGCCCGTGGCCGCTGTAGCCGTTCGCGAACACGACGTTGTCGAGGTCCGGGTGATACCCGATGATCGCGTTGTGGTCGAACACGTTGTACTCGTAGTACCCCGACCAGCAGTTCTCCACGCGCAGCGCTTCGAACTCAGGCACGCGGTTCGCGAGCGTCGGCCAGATCACTTCGTCGAACAGGTCGTGGTCGACTTCGTCGAGCGGCAGGTCGTCCGGGTCGCGCTCCGGGCTCGGCGACGTCCCGCAGATATACGTGCGCCCTTCCGGCCGGAAATACACGCCGGTCGGATCGATCAGCAGCGGGCAATCCGTGAGCTTCGCCGGCGACGACACGTTGAAGATGCTGCGGCGCCGCGCATACACGGGGATGTCGATGCCCATCATCGACGACAGCGTGCGCGTCCATGCGCCGGCCGCGTTCACGAGGGTGTCGCACGCATAACGTTCGCCGTCGGCCGTGACCACGTGCGTCACCTTGCGGCCGTCGCGCACCACGTCCTTCACGTCGGACGGCACATAGCGTGCACCGAGCGCCTGCGCCTTCTTGCGCAGCGCCTGCACGAGCCCGTAGCCGTCGAACCAGCCTTCGCCGCTCACGCCATACGCACCCGACACGAGATCGTCGACGTTCAGCCACGGGAACTTCGCGCGCAGCGCATCGCGATCCATCAGCCGGATGTCCGCGCCGAGGCTCGTCTGCAGCGCGTGGTTCTCGCGCAGTGTCGCGTCGCCGGCCGGCGTCGCGAGGAACAGGTAGCCGCCTTCGTGCAGGTCGATCGACGGCTGATGGCCATCCACTTCGAGGCGTTCGCCGATCGTGCGCAGGAAGTCGATGCCGAACAGCGACATCTCGATCGACAGCGGCGTCGAGAACTGCTGGCGAATCGACGCGGCCGACAACGCCGACGACGATCGCGCATAGGTGGGGTCGCGCTCGATCACGGTCACGGAAACCGTGGGATCGGTGGCGCGCAGGAAATAGGCGATCGAGCTGCCGATCACACCACCGCCGACGATGACGACTTGAGAACTCACGACTGACTCCAGTTGCACAGATTGGGCGCGGCCAGCCGGCCGCGCCCGTGGGTTGTTCGTGCCGCTTCACGCGCGGCGTCGCGCGGGCAGACCGGTGCGGCTGCCACGCCGGCGTGCGCCGCGATCGCCACCGATCGCTGATGGCATTTCAGCACGTCCGGCGTCGCCGCGAAAGTCCGCGCGCGGGTGGCGTTCAATCCGCCGATTTCGTCGTGACGGGCTGCCACGCGGCGTTCTTCACCTCATACAGCGTCGAGCTCGGGTTCTTCAGGTCGCCCGTGTTCGTGAACGCGATCGTGCCCGTGATGCCGTCATAGCGCGTGCCCTTCAGCGCGCCGTTGAAATCGGCCGGCTTCGTCGAGTTCGCCTTCTGCATCGCGTTGATCGCGATCCAGGTCGCGTCGTACGCGAACGGTGCGTACGCAAGCATGTCGATGCCGTACTTCTGCTTGAATTTCGTTTCGAATTCCTTGCCCTTCGCGAGACGCGCGAGCGGCTGCCCGTATTCCCACACGGACGCACCTTCCGCCGCATTGCCGGCCAGCTTGATGAAGTTCGCGTTCATCACGCCGCCGCCCGCGAGAAACTGCGCGCGGATGCCGAGCTGGCGCATGCGCTTCACGAGCATCGCGGCCTGTGCGTCGAGCCCGCCGAAGAACACGAGATCGGCGTTGGTGCTCTTGATCTTCGTGAGCTGCGCGCTGAAGTCCACCGCCTTGTCGTTCGTGAATTCGCGCGCGACGATCGTGCCGCCGTTCGCCTTCACCGACTTCTCGAATTCGTCGGCTTCGCCCTGGCCGAACGCGGTGCGGTCGTCGATGATCGCGATGCGTTTCGCCTTGGTCACGCTCGCCGCATACGCGCCTGCGTTGCCGGCGTTCTGCGTGTCGGTCGCGATCACGCGGTACACGGTGCCGAGCCCGGCGCGCGTGATGTCGGGATTGGTCGCCGACGGCGTGATCATCGGAATGCCGGCCTTCGCGTAGATCTTCGACGCGGGCAGCGTCGTGCCCGAATTGAAGTGGCCGATCACGACGGCCACCTGCGCGTCGGCGAGCTGCTGCGCGGCCTGCACGCCGGTGCGCGGATCGCTCTGGTCGTCCTGCGACGCGACGACGAACTTGACGGGCTTGCCGCCCACCGTCGTACGCGCGGCATTCGCTTCGTCGACGGCCATGCGCACGCCGTTCTCGATGTCCTTGCCGTAGGCAGCGCCGCCGCCCGTCAGCGGGCCGGCCACGCCGACCTTGACGACCGTCTCCTGCGCGTGAACCGCGCCGGTCTGAAGCGCGAGGATCGCGGCGGTCAATGCGACGCCGGAAAGCGAACGAATGCGGAACGTCATGACAATCCTTGTTCTGGGGGCCGGGATGCAACGCGCGACTGCCGCGCGTCGGCAACCTCCCGCGTGCCGGTCATGTCGTCCGCCTGCGAGGCGTCTTGCAACGCCGCTACCGGCCGGTCGATCGCCGCGGCTCCGTCTCCGAAGAGCCTTTCATCGCGAAAGAGGTGAATGGATTGTGGATAGCCAATACCCGTGCAGCAAACGAAATATCGGAACTATGTTGTGAGGATTTGTCATCAAGTGCCGCGTACGCGGGCGGCCCGCGGCCTACGCCACGGTGGGCCGCGGGTAAATCATTACCGTGGAATGCCGCGCCGACGCCCGGCCATCAAGGCCGGCCGTGGTCATGCCGGCGACGCATCATCGTGGCGATGACGGCCCGGCCGGCCATCGCGACGCCCGCGGCGCCGCGTCATCGGTCAGTGCCGATCGGTGCCCGTCTGCTTGCGCACCGCATCGGCCGCCTCGCCGGCCTGCTCCTGCATCTTGCCGGCCTCCTGTTCAGCGACGCCTTCCGCTTCCGTCTCGCGGTCGCCCGTGACCTTGCCGAGCGCTTCCTTGACCGAACCCTTGACTTGTTTGAGCTTGCCTTCGATGCGATTCCTGTCCATGGTCGTCTCCTGCGATGGTTGGGGGAGAGCCGGCGGCGTGACGGCCCGCGTCGCACCGCCGAGTGGACAGGATCGCAAGCGGCGGCCGCGCGCGGCAGATGCGGATGCACCAGCGCGCCTGGTGCATTCGTACCGGCGGCGTCAGTCCTTGTCCTTCGCGCCGCCCTTCTCGCCACGCGCGCCGTTCGCATCGGCCGCGCCGACGATCCCGCGTTCGCGCGCCCACACGATCGCCTCGCCGCGGCTGTGCACGTCGAGCTTCGCGTAGATCGTCGCGACGTGATTGCGCACGGTGTTCGGCGCAAGCCCGAGGCGGCCGGCGATCTCCTTGTCGGCAAGACCGTGGCACAGCAGGTCGAACACGTCGCGCTCGCGTGCGGTCAGGTCCGACAGCTGGGCGCCCGCATCCGGCGCATTCGCGCGCCGCACGTTCGCGAGCTTCTCGATCAGCGTACGGCTGAACCACGATGCATCCTGCATCGCCGTTTCGATCGCGTAGACGAGCTCCATCTCCGTGCGCTTGCGGTCGCTGATGTCGAGCAGCGCGACGAGCAGGCAGTCGCGCCCGTGAATCGCGACGGGATCGGCCGACACGACGCAATCGCGCACGTCGCCCTCGCGCGTGCGGATCTGCACGTCGGCGTTGCGCACGTTGCCGTCGCGCGCGAGCCGGCCTTCGATGCGCTGCCACGCGCCGCGCTCGGCCCACAGCCCGATCTCGTCCGCGGATTTGCCGAGCAGGTCGTCCTGCGCATGGCCCGTCAGCGCGGCGAACGCGTCGTTCACGTCGAGCAATTCGAAGCGGTCGGCGGTGACGATCGCGGTGGCGACCGGCGCCATCCGGAACGCCGTCGCAAAGCGTTCCTCGCTCTGCCGCAGCGCGCGCTCGGCCTGCTTGCGCGGCTCGAGATCCATGAACGTGAACAGCATGCACGCCTCGTCGTTCATGTCGATCGGCTGCCCGGCGACCACCACGGCCTTCGTGCTGCCGTCCGCGAGCTTCAGCACGGCCTCCATCTGCGGGATCGTCGCGCCTTCGCCGAGCCGCTCGATCGCGAGGTCGCGCCGGTCGGCCTGGTCGAGCACGTCGATCTCGTACACCGAGCGGCCGAGCACGTCGTCACGCGCGTGGCCGGTCAGGTCCAGAAAGCCCTGGTTGACCTTCACGTAGCGCAGGTCGTCGAGCCGGCAGATCACCGCCGGTGCCGGGTTCGCGTTGAAGGTGCGCTCGAAGCGCTCCTCGGCGCTCGCCCATTCGGTCGCGTCGTGCAGCACGAGCGCGAGGCAATCCGGTTCACCGGCCGCATTCGTCAGCACGAGGCTGCGGATGCGGTGAACCCAGCTCACGGTTTCGTCGGCGGCCGATTCGACTTCGACCGTCACGTCGCTGAACTCCTCGCCCGCGATCACGCGATCCATCGGATAGTGGCCGTCGCGCACCGGGTGGTTGTTCCGGTAGCGCAGCCGGAAGCGCTCGCGGTAATCGGTGACGGTCGCGCCGAGCGCCTTCAGCTCGGTCACGCCGTGCATCGCGAGGGCGGCTTCGTTCGCCCAGACGATCCGCTGGTCGGGCTCGATCAGGATCACGCCCTCGGTGAGCCCCGCGATGATCTGGTGCAGCTGGCGCCGATCGGTATGCGACTTCAGCGCCTGTTCGTTTACCTGTTCGTTCATCGAATGGTTGTCCCTGTCGTCAGCATGACTGCCGGCCCGGTTGCCGCCACGTCGACACGCGCCGGCCGGCGCGTGTGGCGATGATCGCGTGCCGCACCGGTGCACGACAGACGCGGATGCACTATTCGTCATAGTACATGCGCACGGCCTGCCCCATCGTGCGGTGTCCCGCCTTTCCCCGAAGCATCCACTGCGCCTGCTTTCCGCACGTCCCAGCCGACAGGCGCACCCCCTCCCCGTTCTCGATGCCCCGTGCAAACGCACTAGCCGATCAGGTGAATTTGCGCGATGTCCGCGCACGTTTGCATCGGTACGCTGGTACTGCATCGGCGCTCATGCGCTGCCTTCCGAACCGCAGAGGAGAAGCACGATGAAGCTGCATCAGACACCCGATCCGACGCGGCCCGAACCGGCCCCGGACAATCCGCCCGAACCGCCGCCCGGCACCGATCCGCCGGTTCCGCTGCCGCCCGACGTGCCGCGTCCGGACATGCCGCCGCGCGAGCCCGGCTACGACACGCCGATCGCCCGTTGATCCGGGCACGCGCCATGCTCGGCAGTCAATCCATTCACCACGCCCATCGAAGGAGAACATCAATGAACAAGACCTCGCACCTTTCGACGCTGCTCGCCGCCAGCGCGGCCTTCCTGCTTTGCGCCGCACCGCTCACGAGTGCGCAGGCGCAAGCCTCGTCCACCGACAGCGGCATGACGGCCGAATCGAACCAGCCCGTCACCGACACGTGGATCACCACCAAGGTGAAGGGTGAGCTCGCGACCACGGACGGCGTGAAGAGCACCGACATCAGCGTGAAGACGGTCGACGGTGTCGTCACGCTCACCGGCGTGCTGCCGACCAAGGTCGCCGTGAAGAAGGCTATCGCCGTGACACGCGCGATCAAGGGCGTGAAGCACGTCGACGCATCCGGCCTGAAGGCGAAGGCCTGACCTCCCGGCGCGGCATGCCGCCGCGCCTTTTATCCCTGCATGACAAGGAGCACATGATGAACGAGGACAAGATCAAGGGTCAGTGGAAGCAACTCTCGGGCAAGCTGAAGGCCAAGTGGGGCAAGTTGACCGATGACGACCTGAAGGTGGCCGACGGCAATCGCGAGTATCTGGCCGGCAAGATCCAGGAGCGTTACGGCATCGCTCGCGATGAAGCCGAGAAGCAGTTGAAGGAATTCGACCGCGAGCTGTAACGCGATCGCGCTTCGATCGCACTTCAATGCAACCGCCGCGGCGCCCACGGCGTCGCGGCCACCAGGACAACGACATGGGCAAATACCTGATCGCCTGGCTGCTCGGCGTGCCGGTCGGGCTGCTGGTGCTGTTCTTTCTGATCACGCACGTTTTCTGAGCGTGCCGGCTCGCTCAGAGCCGATCAAAACAACTCGTTTTCAAGGGAGATGAACAATGAAATTGCTTTCGATATCGGTCGCCTGCATCGCCTTGATGACCGCTTCGATCCCGGGATTTGCGGCAGGGTGCCTGAAGGGCGCGGCCGTGGGCGGGGTCGCCGGCCACGTCGCGGGGCACCACGGAGCAGTGGGTGCCGCCGCGGGTTGCGCGATCGGCCACCACCACGCGGCAAAGAAAGCCAAGGCGGCAAGCGCGGCAACGGCCGCGTCGCAATGAACGCGTCACGACGGGGCCGGCCGACGTTCTTCGAAACGGCCGGCATTGCGCCGCGTGCGCGATGCCACCGGTAAGGACATGACCACCCGATTTACAACAATTTCGCCAATCCAAGGGGAATATCGTTCATGGACATGCATGGCTTGATCATATGGCTGGTCATCGGCGCCATCGCCGGCTGGCTTGCGGGCGTACTCGTCAAGGGCGGCGGTTTCGGCCTGCTCATCGACATCGTTGTCGGGATTCTGGGCGCGGTGATCGGCGGCTGGCTCGCCGGACTGCTCGGTATCGGCTTCAGCGGGATTCTCGGCTCGATCGTCATCGCCCTCATCGGTGCGGTGATCCTCTTGCTCGTGATTCGCCTGTTCCGTCGCGCAACGTGACGGGTCATCGAGCGCGTCGGCGAAGCGCCCCGTCAAAAAACGCCGGCATGACAGGTTCAGCGCCATGAGGGACGAGCCCGGCGTTCGACACCGGGCTCGCGACACTTGGTGCCCCTTGTAGAGTTTGGCCGCGGTTCGTGCATGGGCCGGCCAATCGGTCGCGGCCGACGCAGCCCCTGCTTTCCTTTCGTTACTTCGACGCGTTCGCCGTCATCTTGAAGATACCCTGCGCGTTACCCGCATCGAAACGCAGGTCGGTCACCCAGCGGCGCGCCGCCCGCATTCCCGCCCGCGTTCCACGGCATACTACGGCGACTGCCACGACGCCCGCGCGCCATCCGCCATGCCCCAGCCGCCCTTGCAGGACACCAACCATCCCGACTACGCGATCGCCGGCGACACCGTGATCCGCCGCGCGGACGGCCTGCCGCTGTGGGCCAAGGACGGCAAGCCGCTGCCGATCGAGCGTCCACAAGCGTTCCGCTGCATCGGCGGCCGCTGGTTCACCGACGGCGTACACGTAATCGTGCAAGGTCAACTCGGCAGCGCGACGGTGATGTTGTATTACTACCGGATCGAGGACGCCGATCTCGACACCTTCGAGATCCTGAACCAGCGCTACGCGCGCGATGCGCGGCAGGCGTACTACATCACGGGCCGGACGATCCGCACGCGCAGCCCGCACGCGTTCCGGCCGCTCGTCTACGAAACCTGGAACCGGCCGGCCGACGGTCGCGGCGTGACGTTCGAGATGTGCGAGCACGAGTACATCGCGACCGACGACGAATCGATCTACATGAACGGCCGGCGCATCAACGGCTCGCATGGCGCGAGTGCGATCGGCTTCCCGGGCGGCTATTTCGCCGATGCCGACCGCGTGTACTACTACGGCCGGCCGAAAGACATCGATCGCGCGAGCTTCCTGTGCGGCCCCGACGAGGCCGGCTACCTGAGATGCACCGACCGGATCGGCCCGATCGAATCCGGCGAACGGCAGACGGTGCAGGAGACGCGCATGTTCGACGACTGGCGCAGCTTCTTCACGATGCGCCCCGAACTGCGGGACTACTGGTGGCATCGGCAGCCACGGCCGGCGGCAGACACGACGGTGCAGTTCCGGGACGCGACGCTGACCGGCTTCGATCCCGCGTCCTTCGCCGCGCGCGAGACGCTGTTCGATTTCGGTTCGATCGAATGGCTGTGCGGCGACGCGCACGGCATTCATTGGGCGCACCGGACCTGTGCGGAAATGCCGATCGAGCTGACCCGCTTCTCGGACCAGCCGATCGATGCGCTGCGCGTGCTCGGCCCGCACTACTTCACCGATGGCGTCAATGTGTTCTACGCGTTCACGCCCGCCCAGCCGCAGCCGCTGCGCGGCGCCGATCCGGCCGCGTTCCGCGTGCTGTCGGGCGGCTGGGCGCGCGATGCGACGCGGGCGTTTCACCTCGGTGTCGTCAAGAAAGGCATCGACCCCGCTCGGCTGCATGTCGAGGGCAGCTACGCGTGGGACGGCGAGCGCCTGTTCTGCGACGGCAAGCCGCTGCAGGTCGACGTGCCGGCCAGCGCGTTCCAGGTGCTGCACCCGACTTTCCTGCGCGCCGGCGACAAGCTGTTCTTCGGGCGCCGGCCGGTATCGACGAAGCGCGTGCACCTACCGACGCTCGAATTCCTCGACGACGATTTCGCGCGCGACAGCAAGCACGCGTACATCGTCGGCTACGTGAGCCTCGTCGAGATCGACGGTGCCGATCCGGCCACGTTCCGCGTCGTTGAGCCGGGGACCGCGGAGGACGGCGCCCGTCGCTACGACGCGCGGACCTTGCGTGACGCGACGGCGCCGCGCGACTGACGCGCGCCGCCAAACGCAATCGGGCAGGACGCTGTCGCGCCCCGCCCGATCGATCATCATTTCCTTCAGCAGCGGCCCGCCGGCACCGGCACGGCGATCACGCCGCCGCCGCACGCACCGCTGGCCGCTTCACCGGCGTTACTTCGCCGCGTTCGCCGTCATCTTGAAGATGCCCTGCGCGTTGCCCGCATCGAAACGCAGGTCGGTCACCCAGCGGCGCGCCGCCTGGTCGAACGTGCGCTTGCGCGTGATGAACTCGTAGAACGAACCCGGCACGTTGCGCTTCACCGTGCCGCCGTCGCGCGTGCGGAATTCGCGTTCGACGGTATCCGCGCGATACGCGGTCTGGAACACGCGGCCCGAGCGCGAGCGCTCGACTTCCGGCTTCATCGGCCGGCCCTTCGCTTTCTCGTCGTCGGACAGCTTGAACACGTCGGCGACGCGGTCGGTCGCGTGGTTGAACGCATTGCCTTCGGTCGCGATCCACGCCATTTCCGCCGATTCGAGCAGCAGCGTCTCGTAGTCGAGTTCGTTCGGCAGGTCGTGCTGGCGTGCGAACGCGCCGACGATCTCCGGCAGCAGCGCATGCGCGGCCTCCAGCGGCAGCCAGCCTTCGCGCTCGACTTCCCACAGCAGCGCGACGGCCGCCGGCGACAGCGGATCGCGCGACGTGCTCACGACGTTCGTCACGGCCTGCTGGAATTCCTTCGAGAAACGTTCCGGATGCAGCTCGCTGACGAAGAACTGCGCGATTTCGTCCGGTGCGTCTTCATGCGCATACGCGCGGCCGGTCATGCCGAGCTTGTCGAGCGGGTAACGGCCGTTCAGGCGGAAGCCGAGCGGACGCAGGATGCGCGTGAACGCGGCCTCGCCCGGCGGCAGCGCGCCGGTGTGCGGCCAGCGCACCGTGCGCAGCGCGCCGTGGTCGAAATAGACCGAGCCGCCGCTTTCGACCGCTTCGGCCGTATACGCACGGCCGTTCGCCGAACGTTCGAGCAGCCCTTCGAACAGCGCCATGTTCATCGCCTGCGCGATTTCCGCGCGCGTCACGACGCCGTCTTCCCATTCTTCGAGGATGGCCGGCATGTTCAGGGTCGAGAACAGGGCGTCGGTCTTCGCCTGTCCCAGCAGCTTCGTCAGCAAGCTCTCGATATTCGGATTGCGCATCAGGATTCTCGTCTCGGGGGACCGCCGGCAAACGTGCCGGCAACTCGTCGGCCGGCCGCCCCACGGGCGCCTGACCTTGCGTGGAGAGCATTATTCAAAGGGTTGCAGCCGGGCGTAAAGCGAGATTAAATTGATATGTGATGAGTTTTTGGAATTATCAGCCGTTACCCGACCCCGCCGTCCGCCTTGTGCCGAATGGGCCTGATCGTCAGACGAATCGAACATCATGCGTAAATTCAAGATCCCCAACATGGGCGCGCTCGTGGCTTTCGAAGCCGCCGCGCGCCACGAAAGCTTCACGCACGCGGCCAAGGAGCTGTTCCTGACCGAAAGCGCGGTATCGCGCCAGATCGCGACGCTCGAAGCAAGCCTCGGCGTGCGGCTGTTCGCCCGCGTGAAGCAGCGTGTCGTGCTGACGCGCGCCGGCAAGCTGTACGGCACGCAGGTGCGCCGCGCGCTGGAAGCGCTCGACCGCGACACGCTGTCGATCATCGCGCACGGCAGCGGCGGCGGCTACCTGGAGCTCGCGGTACTGCCGACCTTCGCGTCGCACTGGCTGATCCCGCGCATCAAGAGCTTCTACGACCGCACGCCCGACGTGCGCGTGAACATGGGCAGCCGCACCGACCTGTTCTCGTTCGAGGACACCCACTTCGAGGCCGCGATCCACTACGGCAAGCCGACCTGGCCCGGCACGTCGTCCGACTACCTGTTCGGCGAGGAAGTCGTGCCGATCTGCTCGCCGGCGCTGCTCGACGGGCCCGTGCACAGCGTCGAGGACCTGCTCGCCTACCCGCTGCTGCACTCGACGACGCGCCCCGGCGCGTGGGCGCAGTGGTTCGAGACGCACGGCGTCGAGGACATCCGCACGATGCAGGGCGTGCGCTACGAGCTGCACACGATGCTGATCAGCGCGGCCGCGGCCGGGCTCGGCATCGCGCTCGTGCCGAAGTTCTTCGTCGAGGAACAGTTGCAGCAGCTCGGGCTGGTGGTGCCGTGCGATGCGGCGTCGGTCGGCGATTCCGCGTACTACCTCGTCTATCCGACGGAGTTCAGCCACAGCAAGCCGCTGGAGCTGTTTCGCGGCTGGCTGCTGGAGCAGGCGAGCGCGTATGCGGCGCCGGATGTCGACGCGGATGGCGGCGATCTGGTGGACGACGAGGACGTCGAGTAGCGGCGCGGTCGCGCCCGCCTCATGGCGCGGCGGCCTCGCACGCATGTCGCGTGGGCAGGCTGGCCTTCACGACCTTCACCAGCCACGCGTGATCGGGCTCTTCCAGCCCCGGGCACACGGTTTCCAGATCGCGAATCACGAGCGTCGCGTGCCCGTCGAAGCGGCATACACCTTCAGGTTGCGCGGCGGGCAGCCGCAGACTGCGCCGTGCATCGCGCTGGTTCGTGAACCGGATCTCACCCGCGCGTTGCGAACGGCCCGGCAGGCGCCGCGCCGATGCGTCGTCCTCCTCGAACCACACATCCTCCCCGCTCTCTTCGTCGCCGTAATCCACTACGTAACGGCCCGACAACGTGATCGCACGGCCGACGTACACCGAATGGCATTCGGGTTCGGCGTCGGCCGGGATCGTCTGCGCGTGCGCCGCGGCCGCGCCGCAAGCCAGCACCAACACGGCGCACAGCACGCGGGCGCGGCCGGTCAGGTTCGACACATCAATCGATTGGCGGATCATGGGCAGTGAGGTGCGGGTCATCGTGACGACGACCCGCATTGTCACCCGGCGCCTGCATCACGTGCATTACATGTGCCACTTCACCGTGGCGGTCAGCGTGCGCGGATCGCCGGGCATGTTGTACAGGTCCGCATTGCCGTGCGCGGCGATGAAGTAGCGGCGATTGAACAGGTTGTCGAGCGTGAGCGTCACGTCGACCTTCTTGCTGCGATAGCCGGCGCCCAGGTTGAACACGGTAAACGACGGCAGCGTGACGAGATCGCTCGCCGACGTGTAGCGCGCCGACTGGAACTGCATGCCGGCCGCCGCGTAGAAGCCGTACGGCAGCTCGCGCTTCACCCACAGGTTCGCACTGTGGCGCGGCATCAGCCCCGGTGTATTGCTCGACACCGCGACACCGGCCGCCGTCGATTGCGCCGAGCCGTCGACCGTTCCGTTCAGGTACGCGTAGCCCGCATACACCGACCACTTCGGCGCGATCTCACCGGTAAAGCCAAGCTCCATCCCGTGCACGTGCTGCGTGCCGATCGGCAGCGCATAGCCGGGATTCGCCGGGTCGCCGATCTGCTGGTTGGTCTGGCGCATGTCGAACAGCGCGACGCTGGCCGTCGCCTTGCCGCCGAGATCGAAGCGCGAGCCGACTTCATACGCGGTGGTCTTCTGCGGCGCGAGCGCGGCGCCGTTCGAGAATGCGCCGGAGCTGATCAGCGTATCGGCCAGCGGCGAGAACGACTGGCTGAACGACCCGTACAGCGTCAGCCAGTCGAGCGGTTCGTAGATCAGGCCGACGCGCGGGCTCCACGCGTGATCGGTGCGATCGAGGTTGACGTTCGACGACGTGTAGTCGTGGCGGATCTGGTTCAGGTAGTCGAAGCGCAGCCCCGCGAGCACCTTCCAGTGCTCGGTGAGCGAAATCAAATCCTGCGCGTACACCCCCGCGAGCCCGACGACGGTCGACGCGTTCGTCTTCGCCCGCGTGCCGGTCGGCACGCCGGGCAGCACCACCTGCTGCGGATTGAACAGATCGTAGGTCGCGACCTTCGACACGCTGTAGATCGTGTCGAACTTCTGCTGCTGCGACAGTTCGAGCCCGTACAGCAGCTCGTGGCGCATGCCGAACAGCGACGTCTTCTGCGTGAGCTCGAACAGGCCGTCGATGCCGTGGTCGGTGCGCTGGCGCGTCGACTGGTCGAGCGTGACGACCGGATGCGCGGCCGTCTTGATCGGCTCGTACGTCACGTAGTTCTTGCGTTCGAGCGAGAAGTCGTACGCGCGGATCGCGCCATGGAACGACAGCGAATCGTTGAAGCGATGATCGAGCGACACCGTCGCGCTCTTCGCGGAGACATCGTTGTACGAGCTGTTCGCCGCGTCGGCCGAGCCGTAGAACGTGTTGATCGGCACGTCGACCGGCCGGCCGAGATACGCGGGCAGCCCCTGGTCGGACGTGCGGCGGTCGTGCAGATAGTCGAATTCGACGTTCAGCACCGTGTTGCTGTCGAGCTTGAACTGCGCGGACGGCGCGATCGCCTGGCGGTTGAGCTGGAACTGGTCGCGGAAGCTGTTCGAGTTTTCGGCCGCGCCGGTGATCCGGAAACGCGCCGCGTCGCTCGCATTCCAGCCGAGGTCGAATTCGCCGCGCCGCTCGCCACGCGTGCCGAGCGTCACGCCCACGTCGCGCACCGGGTTCGCGTCCGGCCGCTTCAACACGCGATTCACGATGCCGCCCGCCGAGCCGCGCCCGTACAGCACGGCCGCCGGCCCCTTCAGCACTTCGACGTGATCGACGTTCGACAGGTCGCGATAGTAGAGCGCATCGTCGCGGATGCCGTCGACGTACTGGTCCGTGATGCTGTTGAAACCGCGGATCGTGATCTGGTCGCGCTGGCCGTCGCCGACCGAGAAGCCGACGCCCGGCACGTTGCGCAGCGCATCCTGCATCGACGTCGCGTTCTGGTCCTCGATCACCGCGTGCGGCACGACGTTCACCGTCTGCGGTACGTCCATCAGCGACATGTCGGTCTTGGTTGCGGCACGCGAGCGGCCGCCGTCGTACGACGCATGCTCGGCGGTCGCCTTGACCGAGATCGCGGGCAAGGTCGCCGCGGCATCGCTCGCCTGTGCGAAGGTGGTGCGTGCACCGGCCAGCGACGTGGCGATCAGCAGCGCATGGCAAGCGCTCTTGTTGAGTTTCATCGTTGAAGTAGAGGCTGAGGGAAAACGGCGAACGGAAACGCATCCGGCCAACGCGCGAACCACGCTGTGAATCGGGCTGGCGAAATCCTTTCCGTGAACAAGCAGCGGCGCGCAGGGATCGCCTCGTCGCGCCGACGGGCCGGTGAACGGCCGGCGGCGTGTGGCAGCCGGCCGGCAGAACCGGCACGAAAGAGGCCATGACGCTCCGTCACGGCTCGTAACGGAGCGAAATATTAAACGAGAATGATTCGTGTTTTTAGTTAATTTTTAACGTGTCGCCTGCCCGCAACGTGCGTGCGCATCGCGCTCTGCATTCCTGACGAATGCCTTTCTATTCCGCGCTTTTATGCGACCCGGCCGTAATAAAGACGAAAGAAATGCTTCGGCCGCATCAGGCGATGACGGGCCAGGCAACAGGCGGGATTCGGGAGACGACGACGAAAGGACTGGAGAGGATCACGAAGCATCCGTCTAAGCGGACGGCGCGCATTCGAAGTCCGGTGCGCGCCGGACCGGGCAACCCCGACCCGGCGCTCCGGGCAGCCGACCTCGCATCGGCAGCGCGGCGGACCTTCTTCCGTTCTTCACTACATATGCTCTCAGGCTCGCTTCATTTTTTTCTTCGCCGCGCCGGGCCATTATCCGCTGAAACTGGCCCGTTTGAAACGTTTGCGGGCACTGTTGGCGGCTTATACCAAGCATTCGGCAACAGTCTTTCTGAATGCTTACGATACATGCGGCGCGATTCGGCAATTCTTGCATTCGCGCCGGCGTTCCTTTTTAATGGAACTGGTTCCAGTCGTTGAATCGGCCAGGGTCACGCGTGACGTGTCGTCGTCCGCGCGTCATGATGCCGATTCAGGATCGAGGATCTCCCCGCTCAGGATTCGCATCGCCCGTCCTTCCCGGACACCCCGTCAAACGAGACCGTCATGCCCGATTCCGCCTCCCTGCAGCAGTTGTTTCCCGCCTTTCAGGACATCCCCGCCGAGTACCGGCTCGCCTCGCCGATTCACCAGCGCGTGTCGCTCGTCGACGGCGCGTTGCGGCCGTGGGACGGCGCGACCAAGACCGTGCTGTCGCCCGTGTGCGTGCGACAGGCGGACGGCAGCGTCGAGCAGGTCGAGATCGGCAGCTACCCGGTGATGGGCGAAACGGAAAGCGACGCGGCGCTCGACGCCGCGGTGCGCGCGTACGACGCCGGCCGCGGCGAGTGGCCGACGATGAAGGTCGAGCAGCGCATCGCGTGCATGCAGGACTTCATCAAGCGGATGGTCGCGCAGCGCGAGCTGGTGGTGAACCTGATCATGTGGGAGATCGGCAAGAGCCTCGCCGATTCGCAGAAGGAGTTCGACCGCACCGTCACGTACATGACGCAGACGATCGACGCGCTGAAGGAGCTCGACAACGCGAATTCGCGCTTCGTGATCGCCGAAGGCACGATCGGCCAGATCCGCCGCACGCCGCTCGGCGTGGTGCTGTGCATGGGCCCGTACAACTACCCGCTGAACGAAACGTTCGCGACGCTGATCCCCGCGCTGCTGATGGGCAACACCGTGGTGTTCAAGCCGCCGCAGTACGGCACGCTGCTGTTCGAGCCGCTGCTCGAAGCGTTCCGCGACGCGTTCCCGAAGGGCGTGATCAACACGATCTATGCGCCGGGCGCGGTGGTCGTGCCGCACATGCTCGCGTCGGGCAAGATCAACGTGCTCGCGCTGATCGGGTCGAGCAAGGTGGCCGACCACCTGAAGAAGCAGCACCCGAAGTCGCACCGGCTGCGCGCGATCCTCGGCCTCGACGCGAAGAACGCGGCGATCGTGCTGCCCGACGCCGATCTCGACCTCACCGTGAAGGAATGCCTGCTCGGCGCGCTGTCGTTCAACGGCCAGCGCTGCACCGCGTTGAAGATGCTGCTCGTGCACCGCTCGATCGTCGACGAATTCCTGAAGCGCTTCACCGCCGCGCTCGAACAGCTGAAGATCGGCATGCCGTGGGAGAAAGGCGTCAGCATCACGCCGCTGCCGGGCATGCATCGCACGGCGTACATGACGGACGCGATCGACGATGCGAAGGCCAAGGGCGCGCAGGTCGTCAACCATTCGGGCGGCGAGTTCAGCAAGACGCTGTTCTATCCGGCTGTCGTGTACCCGGTGTCGGAAGGGATGAAGCTGTACCGCGAGGAACAGTTCGGGCCGATCATTCCGGTGGCGACGTTCGAGGACGTGGACACCGCGCTCGACTACGTGACGACGTCGGATCACGGCCAGCAGGTCAGCATCTTCGGGTCCGATCCGGCGCAGATCGGCGCGCTGGTCGATCCGCTCGTGAACCAGGTGTGCCGCGTGAACATCAACTGCCAGTGCCAGCGCGGGCCGGACGTGTTCCCGTTCGCGGGCCGCAAGGATTCGGCGGAAGGCACGCTGTCGGTGAGCGACGCGCTGCGCGCGTTCTCGATCCGCTCGATGGTCGCGGCGAAGCAGACCGAAGGGAGCAAGCAGCTGCTCGATTCGATCGTGTCGGATCACCACTCGAAGTTCATCAATACGGGTTTTATTTTCTGAAGCCGCTCTGATTCGGGTGCCCTCCGCCGCGCGTCAGTGCGGCGGAGTCATCGGGTTGAGTGCGCACCCCACCTCGTCCGCCTCCGGTCAGATCGCACCAGGCCTCGCGCGCAGGCTGTTCAGCAGTGTGTCCCATACTTGCAACGCGCCCGCTTCGTCCACCGGCGAGGTGGCCTTTTCCGGTGGCAAGTCGTCGCGCGCGGGCGCGCCCAGCAGCAGTTCGACCGATGTATGCGGCTGCTCCACCGTCGCGGGATTCCCCGGCGCGAGCAAGTAGAAGCGATAGACGGTGACCGCGCCATCCCTGAGCGCAAACAGCACCTCCTCCGCGTCCATGCCGGCGACCTGCCGTTTGCCCTGGCGCAGAATGCTGTAGCGTCCCGGCATGCGATTGAGTGTCGCGCGCAGCGCGCGCAGATTGCGGGTGAGCGGTTGCTCCAGATCGACGTCCACCGCATCCCGCAGCTTGATCACGAGCAGCGCCGGGCGGCCCGGCATCAACGCGAACGACTGGCTCACTTCTTCCGAGTAAGTTGACGGGCCGGCGACGACCCCGCCATCGAAGCAAAAGCCGGATTCCGTCGGCACGGCCCAGTTGTCGCGCACCTTGATACGGCGGTAGGTATCGTCATAGATGCTTTCGGCCCGGTCCAGCACATCCGCACCGATCAAGCTCGTCGTCCGGACGAGCGTGCGGTTCGCGAACAGATAGCCTTCCGTATCGAACGGCAAGGCGACAGCTTTCACCACCGCATCGTTGAAGACGAAAACCCGTGAGTGCGGCACCGGAGAGAAGGCCTTTTCCAGCGACATGCGTCCCGTCTGCTCCTGCAGATCCACGGGATTCACCCGCTGTTTGGTGCGCAGTTCCTTCTCGCGCGCCGCGACTTTGGCGTCGTAGTCCTCCACTGACACATCGTGCGTCGTCACCAGCTTTTCGCCGCGGTACTCGTAATGCTCGTCCGAGATCTCGCTCGAGACGGGCCGGTCGAACATCAGGCGACCGATGCACCACGGACGCAATTCCGATAACAACGGATTGTTCATCCCGGGTTCCACGGCATACGCAAACGAGCAGGCACACAGCCCCGTCAGCAAGAGCAGCGAACGAACAAAACGCGCCATCACGATCCTCCCCGCACATTGATATCTTTCATTGTCTGCACCCTGTTGCCGAGAAGCACCCGGCGCGTCCATGTTCGGCGTGAAGCAAGCCTCGACACCGATGTCTTTCGTGACTATAGGCGAGCCCATGACGTCCGGTATGAAATTCACCGGAATCATTGGGTGCAGATCCTGAAGTTCATCGATGGACGCTTCAAGTTCGGGAGCGCGCCGCTCGCAAAAAAGCCGCTGCACCCACCCGTGCAGCGGCTTTTTAACGCCAGCGCGTCACTACGCCCGAACCGGGAACGTCAACGCATCGAGTTCCAGCGGCCCACCGGTCAGCTGAACCGGGCCTTCATCGCCGATCAGCACCGTATCGGAATGACGGAAGCCGCCGACACCCTCGATATAGATGCCCGGCTCGATCGTCAGGCACATCCCCTTCTCGATCGGCCGGTCGTAGCCTTCGGCGAAGAACGGCGCTTCGTGCGCGGTGACGCCCATTCCGTGCCCGGTCCGGTGCAGCAGCCGGTCGCCCATCCCCGCGCGGCGGAAATAGTCGTTGACCTTGCGATCGACGTCGCTCAGCAGCGCGCCCGGCATCGCCGCGTCGAACGCGAGCCGCCGCCCTTCCGACATCACGTCGAACGCGCGTCGCGCCGCGTCGGGCACGTGGCCAAGAAAGAAGGTCCGTTCGACTTCCGCGCCGTAGCCGTTCATCACCGCATTGACGATCGACACGTGCGGGCCGCCCTCCTCCATCCGCATGTCGATGTTGCTGAAATTGTGCGGATCGTGCGACAAGCTGCCCGGCTGGAACACCGCGACGATGCGCGTCGCCAACGGGTTCAGCGTCGGATCGTCGGCCAGCAGCCGCTGCATGATGAAGCCGCGAATGCGCGACGACATCTCCGCCATCCCGAGGCCCGGGCGCGCTTCGTTCAGCAGCAGGTTGTGCGCATCGGTGGCGATCCCGCACGCATACACGTGGCGGCCGATCTCGTAGTCGGACTTGATCATCCGCACGTCGTCGATGATGTCGATGCATACGCGCTCGCCCGGCGTCTGCGCATAGACCTGCAACGGACACACCGACTCGACGCCGACACGCTCGCCCGCCCCGAACAGCGCCTTGAACCGGTCGCTCCATTCGCGCCCGGCCGGCGCCGGAAATTCGAAATAGGGAATCAGCTCGAGTTCGCCGATCGAGCGCGTCCGGACATGCGGCTGCTCGAGCTGCGGCACGACGAACTGCGGCGGTCCGCCGCGCGAAATGACCAGCACGAACGGCCGCTCGTGGACGATGTTCGCGAAGTTCGTCAGGTAGTAGATGTTGTCCGGCGAGAACGCCACATAGCGATCAAGGCCGGCTGCCGCCATGCGGGCGCGCACGCGCTCGAGGCGTCCTTTGAGTTCCGCCTCGCTGGGCGGCGCAAACGTAGGGGTGAATTTCATGCGTGACTTCTCCTGTTGAGGGTGACGGGGCGGCCGATCATTTCCACGCCTCCATAGAGCGACATTTCATTCGTTATCCTCTATTTCAGCGATGCGGATTGAAACCGAATCCGGCTCGCTTATTCGCTCGGCATGCGTCGAAACCCGAGCAGCGCGACCAGGCTCACGACCGACATCGCGACGATGTAAAGGGCAGGCGACGCCTTGTTGTGCGTGGTCGCGATCAGCCACGTGACGATCAGCGGGGAAAAGCCGCCGAAGATCGTCGTCGGGATGTTGTACGACACCGCGAGCCCGGTGCTGCGCACCGCGGCCGGGAACGCGCGCGCGGCCAGCGCGGGCACCAGCCCGACGAGCACGCCCATCGGCGCGGCGGCAGCGGCCTGCATGATCAGCAGGTTGCGCAGCGACGGGCTCGCGATGACCCACATATAGAGCGGCAGCGTGATCGCGGACAGCACGACGATCGCGGCGGCGACCATCGCGACCGGCCGACGCCAGACGTCGCCGAGCAGGCCCGCGAGCGGCGCGATCGCGACCATCACGATGCCGGCGACGGTCGTGCTCATGAACGGCGCGGACATCGGCAACCCGAGCTGCTTCACCGCGAACGTCGGCATGTAGATCAGATACATGTAGAACGCGGCGGTACTGACGATCGTCACGCCGATCGCCGCGAGGAACGACGCGAGATGCTCGCCGAACAGGCGCTTGAGCACCTGCACGACCGGCAGCGCCTCGCCATGCACGAACGCATCGGTTTCCGACACGCTCCTGCGAATGTAGAAGCCGACCGGGCCGATCAGCAGGCCGACCACGAACGGCACGCGCCAGCCCCAGCTTTCGAGCTGATGCGGGCTGAGCGACGTCGTCAGGATCGTGCCGATCGTGCCGCCCAGCACGATGGCCAGCATCGTGCTCGCCATCTGCAGGCTCACGAAGAAGTTGCGCCGATGCGGCGGCGCCTTTTCCGCGAGGAACGCGACGGTGCTGCCGAATTCGCCCGATGCCGCGAAGCCCTGCACGAGCCGCGCCAGCACGAGGATCGTCGCGCCGAGCCAGCCGGCCTGCGCATACGGCGGCGCCACCGCGATCGCGGCCGTGCCGGCCAGCATCAGCCAGATCGTGACGGACATCGCCGCCTTGCGGCCGTACCGGTCGCCGTACAACCCGAGCACGACACTGCCGAGCGGCCGCACGACGAACCCCACGCCGAAGGTCGCCGTCGCGAGCAACAGCGATCCGACCGGCCCGGCCACCGGGAAAAACAGCCTCGCGATCACGCTGGCGAAATAGCCGTAGATCACGAAGTCGAACCATTCGAGCGCGTTGCCTGCCGCGGCCGCCGCGACGTCGCGCAGCGTGCCTGCCCGCTCCGACGGCTGCGCCGCGGCCGAAAGGCGATCGAGCGCGAGGGCGCCCGCCGGATTCACTGCATCCTCTTTCATCGTCTGTCTCCTCCCGCTGCTGGCTGCAGTGGTTTCGTGCTCATGTTCGATGCGCACCGTTACCGCGTCCAACGGATTTCCGGAATATGATCATCACCAACGTGAATAACGGTGCGAGCGCGGCGCGCGATTTCGTCGCGGCGCCAGCCGGCGCTCTGCAAGGGCAAACGCGACCTTGCGCGAACGGCCCGCGGCCCGGACACTGGCCGCCACGACGTTCCGGCTCGCGACGTCACGCGCGGGATGCCGGCATCCGAATGGGAGATGTGCGATGAAGGATGTGTTCCGCCAGCTCGACCTCAACCTGCTGCGCGTATTCGCGGCATTGATGGCCGAAGGCAACGTCACGCGCGCCGCCGAACGGCTGGCGCTTTCACAGTCGGCGGTCAGCAATGCGCTGCGCCGGCTGCGCGAGTCGCTCGACGACGTGCTGTTCGAGAAGACCGTCTCCGGTGTGCGGCCGACCGCGCGGGCGCGCGAGCTGTGGTCGGCGGTCCAGCCGCACTTCGACGCGTTGAAGCAGGCGATCTCGCCCGACCAGTTCGACCCGCAAGAACATCGGGGCACCTTCACGATCGCGATGTCGGACTACTCGGTCGAGCGCATCATGCCGCGCCTCGCGCAGTACATGGGCACGCATGCGCCATCGATGCGACTCGAGCTCACGCCGTTCAGCGTCGCCGACCTGCCGGGCATGTTCGACCGGGGCGGCGTCGACCTCGCGATCGGCGGCTACCTGAACGACTCGAGCCCGAGCAGCGGCGTGCGCACGCACGAGATGTGGCCGATCCACTGGAGTTGCCTGATGCGCAAGGATCACCCGCTCGCGAAGGGGCCGCTCACGCTGAAGCGCTTTCTCGCGGCGCGGCATCTCGACGTCGGGTTTTCCGGCATGCGGGTGCCGGTGTACGACAGCCTGCTCTCCGCGCACGGCCTGCAGCGCAATCTCGTCCTCACGCTGAATGCGTATTCGCCCGCGCTGGCGATCATCCGGGAGTCGGATTTCATCGGCGTGCTGCCGACCACGCTGCTCGATCTGTCGATCCACGAGAAGGAACTGGTGTCGCGGCAACCGCCGGTGCGCATGCCCGCGCGGCCTTACTGCGTGATCTGGCATCAGCGTTGGGACAGCCATCCCGCGCACCGCTGGCTCCGGCAGACGATCGTGTCGTTGTTCACACGCCCGGCGGAGCAGCCGGGCGACGCCGTGCGTTCGCCCAAGCGACGCGCCACCCGCCCGAGCTAGACGCGCGGGCCTGCCGCGTCAGACGTTCGACACCAGCAGCCTGATCCCCGCCACGCCGAACACGACGGCAAGACACGCTTCCATCGCGCGCCGGCCGCGCACGTACAGCCGGCGCGCGCCGTCCATCGAGAACACGAGCGCATAGCCGCCGAACACCAGGCACCCGATCACGATGCAGCCCGGCACGACGGCGCCGTGCGACGCGCCCGCGCCGTTCGACGACAGCGCGACGATCGACACCCACACGAGGATCGCTTTCGGATTGGTCAGGTGCAGCATCGCGCCGCGTACATAGAAGCGCGACAGCCGCTGCTCGCCCGCCGCGTTCGTCGACGTCGCCGCCTTGCCCGACCATGCCGTGCGCCCCGACTTGAACGCGAGCCACAGCAGGTACAACCCGCCGAACAGCTTGATCGCGACCAGCAGCTTCGACCACGCGAGCAGCGCGGCCGACACGCCGAGCGCCGCCACCGTCGCCCAGCACATCGACCCGGAAATGACGCCGAGCGCGAACGCGAGCGCCGCCTTGCGGCCCTGGTTCGCGGCGACCGACATGATCGCGAGGTTGCTCGGCCCGGGGCTGGCCGTCCCGATGAAATAAGCCGTGTAGGCCAGCAGCAGGTTGGCCGAGAAGAAGGCGTGGACGCTCATGTCGAACCTCGCAGGGATGATCGGGGCATTGTTGGCAAACGCGCGCCGTCTGCCCATGGACAATTGGCCGACAATTCGCTGGGCCAGTTGGACGGGGCGCGCAACCGGATCGCCACGGGTAAATCCGTCTCGGATTTGAAACACCCGTCACATTCGCCGGTGGCTTTTGCCGCGCATGGCCGACATCCGGCCCCCCCGCTTCCGGCGGCCCGAACGCTTGACAGGCGCAGGCGGCACGCGCGGGCCGGCCCGTTTCGTCAGACTGCCGGGGAACGCGCCACGCAATTTATCCCGGCGTTACGTTACATCCGTGAAGCATTTCGCGTCGGCGAGCCGCTCCGCGTACGCGATATGCATCGCGCCGCGCCGGTAGACCGCGTCCTCGGTCCCCTCCGCCCCCCAGTACCGGCGGGACTCGCCGCCCTCGTCGCGTCGCGGCTCAACAATACTCAACAATCGTCTTGCGCCGCTGGTACGAAACCTGCATCCCGTTCGGGTAACCACCGCGCCGATCACCGCGCGGACACGAACCCACCGTCGGGCGCATCCAGCGGACACGCCCGAACGATCCGAGCAAGTAACGAGGCCCTTCATGGATGCGCTGCCCAATTCGTCCGACACGTCGTTCCAGCTCTTTCTCGCGAAGCTGCTCGAACAGCCGTTGCCCGACTGGACCGAAAAACAGCAGATGGAACTCGAGATGGCACGCTCGTTGTCCACCGAAATGGTTCACCTCGCCGAGGACATGCGCGGCCGCACGCCCGATCTCGCGCGCTGCCTCGTGCTGCTCCGCTACGCGAAGGTGCTCGACTTCATGCTGACGTCGCTCGCCGCGCACCGCGACATTCATCCGCAGACGCTGCGCACGCTGTTCCGGCTCGCGAACCTGAAAGTCGACGATGCGTATCCGGCCTGAGCCGGCGCGCTGCATCGGCTGCCGCGGGCGTCACGCACGGCCGCGGCGGCCCTTCCCGATTCGCGGCACGCGCATGCCCGATGACCTCGCCGCATGATCTCCAGGAACCCGTTCGGCTCCGAATAGCCGCCGTGGGCCCGCCATCCGCTTCCGGCACCCCGCCGGGCTGATGCCGTGCATCAGCGTGGCGGACGGCCCCGCCCCGCAAACGGAGGTACAATCGCGCGCCATGAACGCACTTCGCCGCTTCCTGCTCCGGCAAGGCGTCGCGCGACAGCTTCTGTGGGGGTTCCTCCTCGTGACGCTGCTGTCCCGCGCGCTGATGTCGGGCGCCGTGATGCTCGATCCGGACGGTCCGGATGCGGGCTCGGTGGTGCTGTGTTCGGGCCGCGGCCCGCTGATCGTCAACGTGGCCGCGCTGGCGGCCCGTTTCGATGCCGGCGCGCCGATCACACCGGCCAACGACGCGCTCGCGCTCGCCGATGCGCTCAAGCATGACGGCCATGCCGACAATGCGACCTCGTCCGGCAGCGGCGACAGCCTGTGCGCATTCGGCGCCGCGCTGTTCACCGCGCTCGCGTCGTTCGTGCTGCTGGTGCTGCTGTTTCCGGCCGCCGCGCCACGGCGCTTCCGGATTCACGTCGACCGCATTCCCGTCGTGCGATCGATCTTCGACGATCGCCCCCCCTCCCGCGCCCCTCCGCTGTCCTGCTGACGGTTCCGCCCCGCGGCTCGTGCACGTCGACGTGCGCGGGCCTGCATGCCGTTCGTCTCACACGACCTGATTCAAGCGTTCACCCGCCTGCCCGCCTCGCGCGGGCGACGCCGTCATGCGCCGCTTCCGCGCATGGCGCCGCGCCGCCCGTTTCGTCGATGCGTGCAGGCGGGCGCAACGCGCGTTGACGCCCGCCGGCCCGTGCCGGCGTGGCCGCTCAACGAACCCGAGGAGCTGACACCATGTCGACCACCGTCGAACGGGCGATCTCGCCCGCCCAATCCGCCCACGCCGGCTACCGGACGCTCTGGCGCTGGCACTTCTATGCCGGCCTGTTCGTCATGCCGTTCCTGGTGGTCCTCGCGATCACCGGCACGCTCTATTGCTTCCAGCCGCAGATCGAGCCGCTGCTGTATCCGCACCGGCTCGTCGTCGAGCCGCGCGCCACGCCGCGGCTCGATGCCGACACACTGCTCGCGAGCGCACGCACCGCGATGCCGGCCGGCGCGACGCCGGTGTCCGTGCAGGTCTCGACCGCGCCGGACCGCAGCGCCGAATACGTGTTCCGGCTGCGCGACGGCAGCCGCGAGAGCGTGTACGTGAACCCGTACGACGGCAGCGTGCTCGGCACGCTGAGCGTCGAGAACCGCTTCATGCAGATCGACCGGATGCTGCATCGCAAGCTGCTGCTCGGCAAGACGGGCGAGTTGCTGATGGAGCTCGCCGCGTGCTGGACCTTCGTGATGATCGGCACCGGCATCGCGCTGTGGTGGCCGCGCGGCGCGGCGCGCGTCGGGCAGGCGCTGCGCCCCGACCTGTCGCTGCGCGGCCGGCCGCTGTGGAAAAACCTCCACGCAACCGCCGGCATCTGGCTCGCGGCCGGCACGGTCGCGTTCATCCTGACGGGGCTGCCGTGGTCGGGCTCGTGGGGCAAGAACTTCAAGGCGCTGGCCGCGACCGTGAACCTCGGTGCGCCGGAAGGCGCATGGGGCGGCGGATCGGTTCGCTCGACGCGCCCCGGTGCCGCCGCGGCGCCCGCACCTGCCCAGGCTGCCGCGCCGTCCGGCCATCACCACGAATCCGGCGAGTCGATGCCGGGGATGGTGATGGACGACCTGCCGTTGCCGCAAACGCCGTGGGCGGTCGGCAACGTGCCCGTCCCGCATTCACCGTCGGCACCGACGCCGGCACCGCTGCCGCTGGCCCGCGCGATCGCGATCGTCGCGGGCCTCGGCGTGACGAGCGGCTATACGCTCGCGCTGCCGTCCGGCGCGGACGGCGTGTTCACCGCGTCGTACTTCCCGGACGACCCGAAAGCCGAGCGGACGATCTACCTCGACCAGTACAGCGGGGCCGTGCTGAAGGACATCCGCTATGACGACTACGGTGCGGTATCGCGCGCCGTGTCGTACGGCACGTCGCTGCACATGGGCCGCTACTTCGGGCTCGCGAACCAGATCGTCTGCGCGGTGCTGTCGCTCGGGCTCGCCGCGATGGCCGTCACGGGCACCGTGATGTGGTGGAAGCGCCGCCCGGCTCGCAAGTTGGGGGCGCCGTCGCGCGAACGCGGCGCGCCGCCGATGCGCGGCTGGATCGCGGGGCTCGTGCTGCTCGGCATCGTCTTCCCGCTGATGGGCGCGACGATCGTCGCGGTCTGGTTGATCGACCGTCTGCTGTTCGGCCGTGCGGCACGCGCAGCGGCCTGATTCATCGCGCGCCGGCATACGCGGCGCGCCGACGCGACACGCCCGGGCCACCGCGTGGCTCGGGCTGTTCGCGCTCGTGCTCGCGCTCGTCGCGCCGCTGATCTCGCAACTGCGCGCTGCCGCACCCGATGACGGCCTGCCGGCCGCGCCGATCTGCTCGGCAACCGCCAACACGCTCGTGGCGCACGCGCAATCGCAGGCGTCGCCCGATTCGTCGTCCGATTCTCCATCGGACAGGCATTTCGACCGCTGCGGCTATTGCGGCCTGCTCGCCGGCCATCCGCCGCTGCAGTCCGCGGTGTTGCTCTCCGCCATCCCGGCCGCGCGGCATGCGCCGCCCGCGCCGCCGATCGCCTCTGCCTGCCACCCGCCGAAGCGCTACGCGCTCACCGCGCGCGGGCCGCCTTCCGCCCGCGCGATCGATCTGGTACGGCGACGCGCCGTCTTCCATCAGGGTGTCGGCCGCCGTGCGATAGACCGCGAGGATCCGGTTGCCGATGAAGCCGTCGCACACGCCCGCGCGCACCGGCGTCTTCTT
>NZ_JAAGPC010000242.1:0-10226 GCF_017104595.1 Burkholderia sp. Tr-20390
CGAACAGTCGGTGCACATCTACAACCATGAGCGACCGCATACGGCTCTGAAATACAAAACGCCCGATGCGGTGCATCGGGCGTTCTAGTGCCTGGATACTGTCAACCTATTCCAGGACTTGACACGCCGCCGGATCGTGCGGGCCGCCGGGTTGCCCCGGGCAGCCGCCCGCCGGATGTGTCAGGCCTTGTCCTGTACGACGCCGCGGCGGATCTGGTCGAGTTCGATCGATTCGAACAGCGCCTTGAAGTTGCCTTCGCCGAAGCCCTGGTTGCCCTTGCGTTGGATGATCTCGAAGAAGATCGGCCCGATCTGGTTCTCGGTGAAGATCTGCAGCAGCAGGTCGTCGCGTGCGCCGTCGATCAGGATCTTGCGCTTCTTCAGTTCGTCCAGCGATTCGCCGTGGTTCGGCACGCGGCGGTCGACCAGTTCGTAATACGTGTCGATCGTGTCGAGCAGCTTCACTTCCTTGCTGCGCAGGCCATCGACCGCCTGATAGATGTCGGTGGCGCCGAGCGCGATGTGCTGGATGCCTTCGCCGTGATACGCGTCGAGGTATTCCTGGATCTGGCCGGCCGTATCCGAGCCCTCCTCGTTGATCGGGATGCGGATCTTGCCGCACGGCGACGTCATCGCCTTCGACTTCACGCCCGTCACCTTGCCTTCGATGTCGAAGTAGCGCACTTCGCGGAAGTTGAACAGGCGCTCGTAGAACTCGGCCCATTCCTGCATGCGGCCGCGATGCACGTTGTGCGTCAGGTGGTCGATGTAGGTGAGGCCGTGGCCGACCGGGTTCGGGTTCGCGCCGGCGATCGGCTCGAAGTCGACGTCATAGATGCTGATGTCGCCGATGGCGCCCGGTTGCGCGCCGTTCTTGCCGCGCCAGCGGTCGACGAAGTAGATCAGCGAATCGCCGATGCCCTTGATCGCCGGGATGTTCAGCTCCATCGGGCCGGTCTTGTTGTCGAAGCCCCATGCGCCGAGTTCCAGCGCGTGCTGGTACGCCTTCGCGGCATCCTGCACGCGGAACGCGATCGCGCAGATCGACGGGCCGTGCAGGCGCGCGAAGCGTTGCGCGAACGAATCGGGTTCGGCGTTGATGATGAAGTTGATGTCGCCCTGGCGGTACACCGTCACGTCCTTGTGGCGGTGGCGCGCGATCGCGGTGAAACCCATCCGTTCGAACAGTTGTCCGAGCGCTTTCGGGTCCGGTGCCGTGTATTCGATGAATTCGAAGCCGTCGGTGCCGACGGGGTTGTCCCAGTTTGGGATCTGCATGGCGTGTCTCCTGTGGGGGCGATCGGCCGGGGCGACGTGCGCAGGCCCGGCCTGGTTCGATGTCGAGCGTGGCGCACGCGGTGGCGTGCGCGACGCATCGGTACGTGCGACAAAGTGTAGCGGGCAGTCACGAGCGTAAACTTGCGAACTTAATTGCCGGAACCTACGATGGCGCAATTTCCAGTCTCAAATCATTTATTGGAGGGCAGAAGATGGCGCAAGCCGAATTGGATGCCATCGACCGGCGGATTCTCGCGATTCTTCAGGAGAACGGGCGCCTGTCGAACCAGGAGATCGCCGAGCGCGTGAACCTGTCGCCGAGCCCGTGCCTGCGGCGGATCCGGCGG
Source organism: Burkholderia sp. Tr-20390 (assembly GCF_017104595.1). Lineage (NCBI taxonomy): Bacteria > Pseudomonadati > Pseudomonadota > Betaproteobacteria > Burkholderiales > Burkholderiaceae > Burkholderia > Burkholderia sp. Tr-20390. The sequence continues at coordinate 1,626 of NZ_JAAGPC010000242.1, forward strand.
CTCGAGGAGATCGGCGTGATCACCGGTTATGTCGCGCTGCTGGATCCGCAGAAGCTTGGCCTCGACCTGCTCGCGTACGTCAGCGTGCGGCTCGAGAAGCGCGGCGGCCTGGCGCCGGTGCGGGCCGACGAAACGTCGGCGCGGGCAGGCGCGACCCATGCGGAGCTGTTTCGCGCGGCCGTGCAGACCTGGCCGGAGGTGGTCGCGTGCCACGCGATGACGGGGGACATGGATTACCTGCTGCGCGTGCAGGTCGAGGACATGGCGCATTTCTCCCGCTTCGTGCAGGAGCATCTGCTGCATCACCCGTCGGTGATCGACGTGAAGACGAGCTTTTCGCTCGAATGCTTCAAGGAGACGACGGCGTTGCCGATTCGTTCGGTGCGCTAGTGCGCGGCGGGGAAGGGAGGGGGGCCGGGCGCGCGGCAGGCGCGGCCCGGCTGACTGAAGTTACGCCGTCAGCGCGGCGGGCATCAGCGATTCGATGAACTTCGTGGTGCGGCGCGCCTGGCGCTTCATCGCGTAGTCGAACACCGCAGCCTGCTCCTGCAGCATCTCGGCGATGATCGTCGAGTGGTCGGCCGGCGGCAGCGACAGGTACGCATCGGCTTCGCCGTACGCGTACTCGATCCGCATCCCGGATTTCTTCGCGATATGCATCATCGTCGCGTTACGCGACAGGCAGTGCATGTACAGCATCGTCACGTGCGTGTTGCGGCTGCGGATCGCCGCGCGCTCGAACAGCTTCGAGCCGACGCCGCGGCCGCGTGCGCTTTCGAGCACCGACACGCCGAATTCGGCCGTGCGCTTGTCGCCCTCGGCCGGCAGGTAGGCCAGGTGGCCGACGCCGATCAGTTCGAGGTCGTGATCGAACACGCCGAACACGGTGTCGCGGCCGAAGTCGATCGTGCGGACATAATTCTCGATCACGTGGTCGGGCACCATCTGGCCGAAGCGCAGCAGGCGGTCCTCTTCGTCGAGCGAGAGAAAGTGGGTGAGCATCTGCTCACGGTCTTTGGAAGCCAGTTCCCTGACGAGAACCGGCGCACTGCCGACCGTGCCGACAACTTCGGCAGGGCCGTTGAATTGCGTGTTCATCGTGGGTTCCTCAGTGTGGGTGCACAAACGGGTTGTGCAATGCAACAGCATTTTACCCGAGCGAGGTTGGGGAAAACCCGTATTTGACGTTATTTGTGCTGAGGGGAAATTCTAAAACCGCTTAGTTCATTCTGTAAGTTATTGATTTTAAGTGAATTTAAAATTCATCATATGAAATGCGCGGCGGGCGGCCGCAGTGTACCCGTCGCGCAACGCATGCTGCTGCGCGGCAATCAGGCGGCCGTCGACAGCCCGCGCTCGATCAAGTCGATCACCTGCTCGGCGAAGTCGCGGTAGCCGAGGCGGCCGCCCGGCTTCAGCCATGTGAACGTCCAGTTGATCATCCCGAACACCATCATCGTCACGGACGTCTGGTTTTCCTTCGAGATGCGGTCCGGGTACGCGCGTGCGAGCTGCCGCGTGAACGCCGCGACGATGTCGCGCTGGCGGTCGAGCACGATTTCGCGCTGCGCGTCCTCGAGATACTTCACGTCGTTGAGCAGCGCGACGTGCCGGCTGTGCGACGTCTCGTATTCGGCGAGGAACGCACGCACCAGCTCCGCGAACGCGTCGCGCTCGCTGAGGCCGCGCCGCTGGCTCGCCCCTTCGACCTCGGCGATGATCAGCATCAGCCGTTTCGTGTAACGGTCGAGCAGGTCGAACAGGATCGCTTCCTTGCTCTCGTAATAGTGATAGAGGCGCGCCTTCGACGTGCCGCTCGCGGTCGCGAGATCGGACATCGACGTGCTCGGGTAGCTCGTCTGCGCGAATTTCTCGGCGGCCAGATCGAGGATCTGCTCGCGCTGGGATTCGTGGTCGGGCGCTCGGGTACGGGCCATGGTCGAATGGGGAAGATTAGCGGTGCGGGGTGGCCGTGCGGGCCGCGCGCACCTGCGTGGAAGAGAGGGCGTCGGGCGCGTCGTCCTGCAGCTCGAGCCGGCCGGCTGCCGCGAGTTCGCGGCAGCGCCACCAGGCGATCGAGTCGCTGACGAACAGCCCGCCGCGGTCGGCGTCGGTCATGATGGTGCCGACGAGGCGCGCCGCGGGCCGCCAGTCGGTTTCCGCGCGCGCGACGATCAGCGCGTCGAGGTCCTCATAGTAGCCGCTCTTGATCGTGTTGCTGACCCAGTAGCGCAGCTCCGCGTTCAGGTGTTTCGCCTCCTGCCATTCGAGCGCGAGGCGGCCGATGCGCAGCACCGAGATCGGCGCGGCCACCGGGCGCTTGCGCGCCAGCTCGGCCGGCGAGAACATGCCGGTCGCGCACGCCTGGTCGGTGCGCGACAGCGCCGTGCGCTGCGCCGAGTCGAGATCGGCGGCCGACAGACGCACTTCGTTCAGGCGTTGCGGGACGTTGCGCAGGTGATAGGCGACGCGGCGCAGCAGCAGCTTGTCGCCGACGCTCGGCGCATGCCACACGACCACCTGGCCGGTATCCGTCGCGAGCTGGTCGAGGCGCGCGAACTCGCCTTCGATCTCCGCGTTCCAGTCGGGAATCTGATCGCCGAGCACGCGCTGCCAGAAGGCGGCGCGCGTGTCGGGCGTCTCGTCGGCGCCCTTGAGCGGCCCGACGCCGAGATCGTCGAGCAATCCGACGACGCGCTCGTCGCGTCCGGCTTGCGCGAGTGCCTCGTGCAGCGACGCGGCGGCGGTGCCGCCCTGAATCACATGAATGGTACTCATCGGCCTGTCGTCAACAAAAGAAAACCGCCGGCCGGGCGGACGTTGCAATGTCCAGCCGGCCGGCGGCCCCTAGTGTAAGCGAGATGTGTGACGACGAGAAACGGTCCGGCGCCGCGACGCGACGTCGCTCAACGCTCGTCGTAGCTCACGACGACCTTGTCGCTGATCGGGTGGCACTGGCACGTGAGCACGAAGCCGTCCTTCACTTCATGCTCTTCGAGCGTGTAGTTCTTCTCCATCCGCACTTCGCCCTCGAGCACCTTCGCGCGGCACGTGCAGCACACACCGCCCTTGCACGCATACGGCAGCGCGAGGCCCGCGCGCAGGCCGATATCGAGCAGGCTCACGCCTTCGTACGGCAGGCGCAGCTTGCGCTTCTTGCCGTCGAGCACGATTTCCAGGTCGGCGGCCGGGGTCTGGTCGGTGATTTCGACGACCGGCGCACCGGCTTGCGGCAGCGGCGTGCCGAAGCGCTCGACGTGCACCTTCGCCTGAGGCACGCCGGCCGCCTTCAGCGCGGCCTCGGCTGCATCCATCATCGGCGCGGGGCCGCAGATGAACGCCTCGTCGATCGCGTCGGCCGGCATCAGCGTGTCGAGGAATTCCGCGCATTTCGCCTGGTCGAGCACGCCGTTGAACAGCGCGACGTCCTGCTGGTCGTCCGACAGCACGTGATAGAGGACGAAGCGGTTCATGTAGCGGTTCTTCAGGTCCTCGAGCTCCTCCGCGAACATGATCGCGTCGACGCTGCGGTTGCCGTAGATCAGCGTGAACGTGCTGCGCGGCTCGAGTTCGAGCGTCGTCTTCACGATCGCGAGCACCGGCGTGATGCCGGAGCCGCCGGAAAACGCGACGTACTGCTTGCCGTGATCGGCGTTCAGGTGCGTGAAGAAACGGCCGTCCGGCGTCATCACGTCGATCGTATGACCCGGCTTGAGCGAGTCGAACGCGAAGTTCGAGAAGCGGCCGCCGCGCACCCGCTTGATGCCGATGCGCAGTTCGCCGTCACGGTCGTAGTCCGTCGTGCCGACGCAGATCGAATACGAGCGGCGCGTTTCCTCGCCGTCGATGTGGGTCTTCAGCGTGACGAACTGGCCCTGCGTGAAGCGGTACGCGTCGCGCAGCTCGGGCGGCACGTCGAAGGAGACGGTGACGGCGTCGGCGGTCTCGGGCCGCACGTCGCGGATACGCAGCGGATGAAATTGCGGGGTCGCCATATCGATTAATAAGGTTTGAAGTAGTCGAAGGGTTCGCGGCAGTCGACGCAGCGATACAGCGCCTTGCAGGCCGTGGACGCAAATTGCGCGAGACGCTCGGTGCGGGCGGAGCCGCAGCGCGGGCACGCGGGTGCCGCGACCGGGCGCGGCACGAAGCGCACGACGTTTTCCCGCGGCGCGGCGGTGCCGCACTGGCCGACCGGCGGCGCGATGCCGTACGCGCGCAGCTTGTCGCGCGCTTCCTGCGTGATCCAGTCGGTCGTCCACGCGGGCGCGAGCACGGTCTCGATCCGGTGCGCCGGAAGGTCCGCGGCCTGCAGCGCGGCGGCGATGTCCTCCGCGATCTGCGACATGGCCGGGCAGCCCGAGTAGGTCGGCGTGATCACGACCTCGAGCTGGCCGTCGTCCGCGCGGCGGACGTCGCGCAGGATGCCGAGCTCGCGGATCGACACGACCGGGATCTCGGGGTCGGGCACGGCTTCGAGCACGTCCCATGCACGGGCGAGCAGCGGGTCGGCGTGGCGCGCGGCGGGCACGGCGTTGGCGGGGGCGGTCTGGACGGACATCGTCGGGCTCCGTTGGGCGTGGGGGCGGCCGGTTACCAGCTCGCGCCGGGATGCTGGCGTGCGAGGCTCTGCATTTCGGCGAGCAGGTAGCCCATGTGCTCCGAGTGCTCGCCCTGCTTGCCGGTCGTCACATGCTGCACGGGTGCAGGCAGCGTGAGCGTCGCTTCCGCGAGGGCATCGTCCACGTCCGCGCGCCACGCTGCTTCGAGCGTGGCCGGCGCGGGGGCGATGCCCTCGGCGGCGACCGCGTCGTCGATTGCATCGGCAGCGAAGAATTCGCGCGTGTACGGCGTCAGGTAGTCGAGCGCTTTCTGCGCGCGGCGGTGCGATTCGTCGGTGCCGTCACCGAGGCGAACCAGCCACTCGCGTGCGTGCTGCACGTGATAGCGGGTTTCCTTCACCGATTTCGCGGCGATCGCGGCGAGCTGCGTGTCGGCCGACGTTTCGAGCGCGGTCCACACGTGCAGCATCAGTGCCGAGTACAGGAAGTTGCGCACGATCGTCACCGCGTAGTCGTTGTCGGCGTGTGCGGTGCCGGCGATCGGGCCGTAGTGCGGCAGCTCGGCGAGCGTGAAGTTCGCGAACTCGCGCTCGGTGCGGAAGTACGCGTAGTCGTCCTCGGTCTTCGTCGCGCCGGTGAGCTGGCGCTCGAGTTCGGCCGCGTGCGTGTACAGCATGCGCGCCTGGCCGATGAGGTCGAGGCTCATGTTGGTGAGCGCGATGTCTTCCTCGAGGATCGGGCCGTGGCCGCACCATTCGGCGTTGCGCTGACCGAGGATCAGCGTGTTGTCCGCGAGGCGCAGCACGTAGGAGAGGTGTTCGGGCGTGGTCGTCATGGCGCGGGCGTTACATGTGGTTGACTTCGTCGGGCAGCGTGTAGAACGTCGGGTGGCGGTAGATCTTGTCGCCCGCCGGTTCGAACAGCTCCGCCTTCTCGTTCGGATCGGACGCGGTAATGGCCGACGACGGCACCACCCAGATGCTCACGCCTTCCTGGCGGCGCGTGTAGACGTCGCGCGCCATGCGCAGCGCCATCGACGCGTCGGCGGCGTGCAGGCTGCCGCAATGCTTGTGATCGAGCCCCTGCTTGCTGCGCACGAACACTTCCCAGATCGGCCATTCCTTGTTCATCACTTTCTCCTCAATCCTCAATCCTGAATCCTGAATTCGATGGTGTGCCGCCGCTCAGGCGGCGTGCTGTTCGGCGCGCGCGCGGCGCTTGGCTTCGTGGGCGAGTGCGGCTTCGCGCACCCATGCGCCGTCCTCGTGCGCTTTCACGCGGGTCGCGAGGCGTTCCTTGTTGCACGGGCCGTCGCCGTTGACCACGCGCCAGAATTCGTCCCAGTCGATCGTGCCGTAGTCGTGATGGCCGCGCGCCTCGTTCCACTTCAGGTCGGGGTCGGGCAGCGTCACGCCGAGCACCTTCGCCTGGTCGACCGTCGCGTCGACGAACTTCTGCCGCAGATCGTCGTTCGAGATCCGCTTGATGCCCCATTTCGCGGACTGGTTGCTGTGAACCGAATCGGCGTCGCTCGGGCCGAACATCATCAGCACCGGCCACCACCAGCGGTTCACGGCCTGCTGGACCATTGCGCGTTGCGCGTCGGTGCCCTTCATCATCGACAGCAGCGCGTCGAAGCCCTGGCGCTGGTGGAACGATTCTTCCTTGCACACGCGGATCATCGCGCGCGCGTACGGGCCGTACGTGCAGCGGCACAGCGGGATCTGGTTCATGATCGCGGCGCCGTCGACGAGCCAGCCGATCACGCCGACGTCGGCCCAGGTGGGTGTCGGGTAGTTGAAGATGCTCGAGTATTTCGCCTTGCCGGCGAGCAGTGCGTCGATCAGCGAATCGCGCGACACGCCGAGCGTTTCGGCCGCGCTATAGAGATAGAGGCCGTGGCCGGCTTCGTCCTGGACCTTCGCGAGCAGGATCGCCTTGCGCTTCAGGCTCGGTGCGCGCGAGATCCAGTTGCCTTCGGGCAGCATGCCCACGACTTCCGAGTGCGCGTGCTGCGAGATCTGGCGAACCAGCGTCTTGCGATAGGCATCGGGCATCCAGTCCTGCGGTTCGATCTTGCCGTCGGCGGCCATGACCGCATCGAACCGCGCCTGCTCGGGCGACTCGGCTGCGGCATCGAGTGGCGCGACGTTGCCGGGGATGTCGAGGGATTGCGTGTACATGGCGAGGCTCTCGTCCGGGTGAATGTGTGCGAAGTATAAACCAACCGACCGGTCGGTTAATAAATTTCTTGCGGATTTGCGGCGAGACTCGGGTAAACGAGGGACGTCGGGGCGCGATCGGACGGCGTGACGGCGATCCGGCGCGTGGGGTTCGCGTCTTCTGCGGCACAATGCCCGCTTTCCGACGAGGATTTTGCCGATGTCATTTCGAAGCAGTATCGCCGCGGCCGTGCTGGGTGCCGCCGTCTTTGTCTCGCCGGTCGTGGCATCGGCTTCGGCCGCGCCGGCTGGATGGGTGGCGGCGTGGGCGACCGCGCTGCAGCCGATCCCCGACCTTGCCGCACCGCCGCCGCTTTATCGTGCACCCGACGTGTCCGGACGGGCCGTGCGCCAGATCGTCTATCCGACGGTGTCGGGGCGTGCCGCGCGGATCCGCGTCAGCAATGCCTACGGACATGCGCCGCTGGTCGTCGAAGCGGCGAGCCTCGCGCGCGCCGGCGAAGGGGCGGCGATTGCTGGTGCGGCGGCGCCGGTCCGGTTCGGCGGCAAGGCGTCGGTGACGCTTGCGCCGGGCCAGGAACTCGAAAGCGATCCGGTGGCGATCGATGTGGCGGCCGGGCGGCCGTATGCGATCAGCCTCCAGATGGGGGCGAACCAGCGGATGACGGTCTGGCACCGCGTGTCGAACCAGTTCAATTACGTGTCTGCACCGGGTGACCATGTGAGTGATCCGGGCGCCGCCGCGTTCCGCACCCGTTTTACCCAATACGCATGGGTGAGCGAGCTCGCGGTCGAGGCCGGTTCAGCGCGCGCCAGCGTAGCGGCGATCGGCGATTCGATCACCGACGGACTGCGCTCGAGCGTGAACCGGAATCGCCGCTGGCCGGACGCGCTGGCGCGTCGGCTGACCGCTTCCGGCGCGGAGTCGATCGGCGTCACGAATCTTGGTATCAGCGGAAACCGGCTGCTTAGCGATTCGGCGTGCTACGGCACGTCGCTGGCGTCGCGGTTCGAGCGTGATGCACTGTCGCACGCGGGGGTGAAGGCGGCGATCGTGCTGATCGGGATCAACGACATCAACTTCGCCGCGATGCCGCCGCGCGCGGGGCTCGATTGTGACCACCCGCATACGCAGGTCACGGCTGCATCTTTGATCGACGGCTACCGCCGGCTGATTGAAGCGGCGCACCGCCAGGGCGTCAAGGTCTTCGGCGCGACGCTGACGCCAGCCGGGCTGCCGGAGGGGCGCGAGGCGATCCGGCTCGAGGTGAACCGGTGGATCCGGAGCGGTGGCGGGTTCGACGGTGTGGTCGACTTCGATGCTGTGCTGCGCGATCCGGAGCGCCCGAGCGTGCTGCAGCGTCGATACGATAGTGGGGACGGCATTCATCCGAGCGACGCCGGCTACACCGCGATGGCCGACGCGGTGCCGGTCGAGCAACTGCGGGCTGCGGTGGTCGGCAAGTGACGCGCTTCTATATATAGAGGGAAGTGTTGCCGGCAACGCGTAGGTCAGCGGCACCACTTGGCCCGTCGAGCGCGAAGCCCCCGTGCGCGTGAGCGCACGGGGGCTTTTCAAAATATTTTCACAAAGGGGCTTGCGTAGACGGGGGCGCGTGCTTAGAATCACGCCTCTTTCGCGCTAACGGAAACGCGGCGCGGGAGAAGGGAAGCAGGGCGGGTGGTGCGCAGCAGTCTGGAGCGCGCAGCTGGCCTGGAAGTTGAGCCTCGCAGTCGCAACGATGATGTTAAAAAGTTGTTGACGAACTGCGAAACACGGTTCATAATCTCGCTTCTCTGCTGCTGAAAACGCAGCGCTGCTGAGAAACACGAAGTTCCTCGCAGAAACGCTCTTT
>NZ_JAAGPC010000243.1:0-10217 GCF_017104595.1 Burkholderia sp. Tr-20390
CACGGCGGCCGGCCGGTTCGACAACGTCGACACCCTCGCACGCCGCGCGCAGCTCGAACGCCGCGATCTCGAAGCGCTCGCCGCCGCGAACGCGCTTGCGACGCTCGCCGGCCATCGCCGCGATGCGCTATGGCAAGCGGTTGCGGCCGCCCCCGAACGCGACCTGCTCGCGACCGCGCCGATCGACGAAGTGGAGAAGCCCGCACTCGGCGCGCCGTCGGAAGCCGACGACATCCTCGCCGACTATCACACCACCGGCCTCACGCTGAACCGCCATCCCGTCGCGCTGCTGCGGTCCGAACTGCGCGCGCGGCGGCTGTCGTCCGCGGCCGAATTGCACGACCGCCCCGACGGGCGGCTCGCGCGCGCGTGCGGGCTCGTGACCGCGCGGCAGATGCCGGGCACCGCGAAAGGCGTGATGTTCATGACGCTCGAGGACGAAACGGGCTGCGTGAACCTGATCGTCCGGCCCGAGCTGCTCGCGCGGCAGCGCCGCGAAACCCTCGATTCGCGGCTGCTTGCCGCGTCCGGCGTGTGGCAGGTCGCGAGCGACGTGAGGCACCTCGTCGTGCAGCACTTCGAGGATCTGACGCCGCTGCTCGGCGGCCTGCGCACGTCGAGCCGCGAATTCCACTGATTCCAGAGACACAACCGGCGCGCGCCGCCGAACGCGCGGTGCGTCGCCATCCGTGCATACCAGTTGGCCAAACTGGTTCTATCCAGGTCTCATATTCGTGCCCAAAACCTGGCCGAACCGCGTACTGGAACTGTCCCCTTGCATACCAATCCGGGTAAATCCCTACCCCGTACTTCATTGTAAACAAAGGGTTTGTGAGAACTAAAACGCTTGCCGGGCAAGGCTTCCGGCGATTTCGGCACCACTAATACCAGTTCGTTGACTGGTATTATGGTGGTTATATAATGCCCTCACTTTCGACGGCCTGCGGTCGTCGTCCGACACCCGGAGGCACATGGAAACCGGCTGGTCCGAACTGGCGCCCGATCCCCTCAGCGATACGCCGCTCTATCTGCAGCTCGCCCGCAATCTGGCGAGCGCGATCCACGCCGGCGCGTGGCGGGCCGGCGAGGCGCTGCCGTCGGAACGGCTGCTGTCGGTGTCGGTCGGCGTGTCGCGGATCACGGCCCGTCGCGCCCTCGCGCTGCTGGTCGAGCAGGGGCTGATCAAGCGGGCGCGCGGGGCGGGCAGCTTCATCACGCCGCGCGTCGCCGATCCGCTGTCGCGTCTCGTCGGCTTCACCGCGAAGATGCAGCAGCGCGGCTTCGTGCCCGATTCGGTGTGGCTGTCGCGCACGCTGCGTGCCGCAAACCGCGACGAGATCACGCGGCTCGGCCTCGCGCCCGGCGCGACGGTGGCGCGGCTCGAACGGCTGCGCCGCGCGGACGGCATCGTGATGGCCGTCGAGCACTCGACGCTGCCGGCTGCGGTGGTGCCCGATCCGCAGGTGCTCGGCGCGTCGCTGTACGAATACCTCGAAGCGCGCGGCATGACCGTCGTGCGCGCGCTGCAGCACTTTCGCGCGGCGAACGCGACGCACGCGATCGCGAAATGGATGGCGGTGAAGCCGGGTTCGGCCCTGCTGGTGATCACGCGGATCGGCTACGGCGCCGACCAGCGCGCGATCGAAGTGAGTGAAACGTATTGCCGCGACGATTACTACGACTTCGTCGCCGAACTGAAACGCTGACGCGCGAGACTGCCCGCGCGCGACACGCGTGAAGCAACGACACGGATTTGCAAATCACGACGCGGATGCCCGCGTCACCAGATCATCAAGAGAACGTCATGCTGACTGGAAACATCCTTACCCCCGACGGCTGGATTCACGGTTCGCTCGATAGCGAGAACGGCCGCATCACGACCCTCGACGGCACGCCCGTCGATCCCGCGAAGAACGACGCGCCGTACATCCTGCCCGGCTTCATCGACCTGCACGTGCACGGCGGTGGCGGCGCCGACGTGATGGAAGGCGGCGACGCGATCGAGACGATCGCCCGCACGCACGCGCAATTCGGCACGACGAGCCTGCTCGCGACGACGATGACCGCGCCGCGCGACGAACTGATGCAGGTCGTCGCGAACCTCGGCACCGTCGCGCGCACCCGCACGCCGGGCGGCGCGCGCGTGCTCGGCGTGCACCTCGAAGGCCCGTACATCAACCCCGGCAAGCTCGGCGCGCAGCCCGACGCGGCCGTGTCGGCGGTGCTCGACGAAGTGCTGAAGTACCTGTCGATCGCGCCGATCCGCGTCGTCACGCTCGCGCCGGAAATCGCCGGCCACATCGAGATCATCGGCGAGATGGCCGCGCGCGGCGTGCGCGTGCAGCTCGGCCATTCGCTCGCGACCTACGACGACGCGGTGGCCGCGCTCAAGCACGGCGCCTGCGGTTTCACGCACCTGTTCAACGCGATGTCGCCGCTGCATCACCGCAACCCGGGCCTGGTGGGGGCGGCGCTTGCCCACGCCGAATACGCGGAAATCATCCCCGACCTGCTGCACGTCCACCCGGGCGCGATTCGTGCTGCGCTGCGCGCGATCCCGCGCCTGTACGTCGTGACCGACAGCACGTCGGCAACCGGCATGCCCGACGGCGAATACCGGCTCGGCAGCCAGCACGTGACGAAGTGCCTCGGCGGCGTGCGCCTCGCCGACGGCACGCTCGCCGGCAGCACGCTGACGATGGACCAGGCGCTGCGCAACCTCGTATCGCTCGGCCTGCCGATCGCCGACGTGTCGAACCGGATGTCGCGCTACGCGGCCGACTACCTCGGCGTCGCCGATCGCGGCCGCCTCGAGCGCGGCGCATGGGCCGACCTCGCGGTGTTCGACCGCGACCTGAACCTCACCGCGACCTACGTCGAAGGAGAATCGATTGTCGAATATGCTTAAGGAAGCGCGCGAGTCCGCCCAGGTCGTCGCCGCGCAGATCGCCGACACGACGCGCGTCGAAGCGCTCGCCGGCCAACTGCTCGATCACCCGCCGGCCGTCGCGCTGACGGTCGCGCGCGGCAGCTCGGATCACGCCGCGAGCTATTTCGCGAGCCTGACGATGAGCCGCCTCGGCGTGCCGGTCGCGTCGCTGCCGATGTCGGTCGCGACGCTGCAGCAGGCGCCGCTGAAGGTGCAGGACCAGCTCGCGATCGCCTTCTCCCAGTCGGGCAAGAGCCCCGATCTCGTCAATACGATGGCCGCGCTGCGCGAAGCCGGCGCGCGCACCGTCGCCGCCGTGAACGTGCTGCCGTCGCCGCTCGCCGACGCGTGCGAGCACCAGTTGCCGCTGCTCGCCGGCCCCGAACTGTCGGTGGCCGCGACGAAGAGCTATATCGCGATGCTGTCGCTGTCCGCGCAGATCGTCGCGTACTGGCAGCGCGACGCCGCGCTGATGACCGCACTGCGCGGCCTGCCCGACGTGCTCGCACAGGCCGGCCAGCTCGACTGGTCGCAGGCCGTCGCGGCGCTCGCGGGTGTCGAGCGGATGATCGTGATCGGCCGCGGCCTGGGCCTCGCGATCGCGCAGGAAGCCGCGCTGAAGCTGAAGGAAACGTCCGGCATCCAGGCCGAGGCGTTCTCGAGCGCCGAAGTCCGTCACGGCCCGATGGAGCTGATCGACCGCGACTATCCGCTGCTCGTGTTCGCTCCGCCGGGGCCCGAGCAGGCCGGCCTGCTGCAGCTTGCCGCGGACATGCGCGCCCGCGGCGCCGCCGTGCTGCTCGCGGCGCCCGCCGGCATACCCGGCGCGACGCTGCCGCTCGCGCAGTCCGCCCATTCGGCGCTCGACCCGATCGCCGCCATTCTTTCGTTCTACGTGATGGCGGCGGATCTCGCCGTTGCGCGCGGCCGCAATCCCGACACGCCGCGCCACCTGAACAAAGTCACCGAAACGCACTGATAGCCGAGACCGCCGATGAGACGCGCCGAGGAGTCCCAGTTGAAGAGCCCCACCCACGATCAGATCGTCCTGCTTAGCCCCATGACGGGGCCGATCGTCGCACTGGCCGACGTGCCCGATCCGGTGTTCTCCGGCGGGATGTTCGGCGACGGCATCGGCATCGACCCGCTCGCGGGCCAGCTCGTCGCGCCGTGCGCGGGCGTCGTGTCGCATCTCGCACGCACGGGCCACGCGGTGACGATCACGACGCCGCAAGGCGCGGAAGTGCTGCTGCACATCGGCATCGACACGGTCGAGCTGAACGGGCAGGGTTTCATCGCGCACGTCGAGGCCGGCGAGCGTGTCGAGGCCGGCACGCTGCTGATCGAGTTCGACCAGGATGCGGTGGCGCGCAGCGCGCATTCGCTCGTGTCGGTGATCGCGATCGCGAACTCGGATGCGTTCGAGGTCGTCGATCGTGCCAGTGGCTTCGCGACGGCCGGCGAGACGCCGCTGCTGGCACTGCGCGGCAAGGGCGAAGCGGCCGCGCAGGCGGCACAAACCGGCGCCGCGGCGCAAAACGAAGTGCGCCGTGAAATCGTGCTGGCGCAGCCGGGCGGCCTGCATGCGCGGCCGGCCGCGCGGGCGCGTGAAGCCGTGCGCGGATTCGACGCGACCGTCGACGTGCTGTTCGACGGCCGCAAGGCATCGATCGCGAGCGTCGTCGGCCTGCTCGGCCTCGGCGCCGGCGAAGGCGCGACGGTCGAACTGGTCGGCCGTGGCGCGCATGCGCAGCAGGCCGTCGATGCGGTCGAGCACGAGCTGCTGCGCGAAGCGCACGGCGAAGTCGAGGAGCAACCGGCGCGGCTGAGGTCGCCCGCGCCGCAGACGGTCGCGCGCAACGTCGGTGCGCCCATCGACCCGAACACGCTCGCAGGCGTGTGCGCGGCGCCCGGTATCGCGGTCGGCACGCTGGTGCGTCTCGACGATGCGGAAATCGTGCCGCCCGAGCAGGCCGCCGGCACGCCGGCCACGGAAAGCCGCCAGCTCGACCAGGCGTTGAAGGCCGTCGACGCCGAACTCGACGAAACGGTGCGCAACGCATCGGCGCGCGGCGCGGTCGGCGAAGCGGGCATCTTCGCGGTGCACCGCGTGCTGCTGGAAGACCCGACGCTGATCGACGCGGCGCGCGACCTGATCAGCCTCGGCAAGAGCGCGGGCTTCGCCTGGCGCGCGACGATCCGCACGCAGATCGACACGCTGTCGAAGCTCGACGATGCGCTGCTCGCCGAACGCGCGGCTGACCTGCGCGACATCGAGAAGCGCGTGCTGCGCGCGCTCGGCCATACGAACGGTGCTGCACGTGCGCTGCCCGACGAAGCGGTGCTCGCGGCCGAGGAATTCACGCCGTCCGACCTGTCGTCGCTCGATCGCCAGCGCGTGACCGCGCTCGTGATGGCGCGCGGCGGCGCGACGTCGCACGCGGCGATCATCGCGCGGCAGCTCGGCATTCCGGCGCTGGTCGCGGTCGGCGATGCGCTGTACGCGATTCCGGACGGCACGCAGGTCGTCGTCGATGCGAGCGCGGGCCGGCTCGAACACGCCCCGACCGCGCTCGACGTCGAGCGCGCGCGGCACGAGCGCCAGCGCCTGGACGGCGTGCGCGAGGCGAACCGGCAATTGGCCGGTGAAGCCGCCGCGACGGTCGATGGCCGCGCGATCGAGGTCGCCGCGAACATCGCGACGCTCGACGACGCGAACACCGCGGTCGACAACGGCGCCGACGCGGTCGGCCTGCTGCGCACCGAGCTGATGTTCATCCATCGCCAGGCCGCGCCGACGGTCGTCGAGCACCAGCAGAGCTACCAGTCGATCGTCGACGCACTGCAGGGCCGCACGGCGATCATCCGCACGCTCGACGTCGGCGCCGACAAGGAGGTCGACTACCTGACGCTGCCGCCCGAACCGAACCCGGCGCTCGGCCTGCGCGGCATCCGTCTCGCGCAGGTGCGCCCCGATCTGCTCGACGATCAGTTGCAGGGCCTGCTGGCAGTGAAGCCGTTCGGTGCGGTGCGCATCCTGCTGCCGATGGTGACCGACGCAGGCGAGCTCGTGCGCCTGAAAAAGCGCATCGACGAATTCGCGCGCGCGCAGGGCCGCACCGAGCCGATCGAGGTCGGCGTGATGATCGAGGTGCCGTCCGCCGCGCTGCTGGCCGACCAGCTCGCGCAGCACGCGGATTTCCTGTCGATCGGAACCAACGACCTGACGCAGTACACGCTCGCGATGGACCGCTGCCAGGCCGATCTCGCTGCGCAATCCGATGGCCTGCATCCGGCCGTGCTGCGCCTGATCGACATCGCGGTGCGCGGCGCCGCGAAGCACGGCAAGTGGGTGGGCGTGTGCGGTGCGCTCGGCGGCGATCCGCTCGCGGTGCCGATCCTGGTGGGCCTCGGCGTGACCGAACTGTCGGTCGACCCCGTATCGGTGCCGGGCATCAAGGCGCGTGTGCGCCGTCTCGATTACCAGTTGTGCCGTCAGCGCGCGCAGGATCTGCTCGCGCTCGATTCGGCACAGGCGGTAAGGGCAGCAAGCCGCGAGGTCTGGCCGCTCGACTGAGCGTCGACGGCAGGTTCGCGACCGGTTTCAAGACGAAAGCAATTAGGTCAACGACGATTAATGACGAGACAAGGATTGGAGGACTGAATGAACGGGAATCCGTTTCTGAAAATACAGGGCCTGGGCCGGGCGCTGATGCTGCCGATCGCGGTATTGCCGGTTGCCGGCATCCTGCTGCGACTCGGCCAGCCGGACGTGTTCAACATCAAGATGATCGCCGACGCCGGCGGCGCGATCTTCGACAACCTGCCGCTGCTGTTCGCGATCGGCGTGGCGGTCGGTTTCGCGAAGGACAACAACGGCGTGGCGGCGCTCGCGGGCGCGATCGGCTACCTGATCGAAACCGCGATCATGAAGGACATCGATCCCAAGCTGAACATGGGCGTGCTGTCCGGGATCATCGCGGGTGTGGTCGCGGGCCTGCTGTACAACCGCTACAAGGACATCAAGCTGCCGGACTACCTCGCGTTCTTCGGCGGCAAACGGTTCGTGCCGATCATCACGGGCCTGGTCTGCGTGGTACTCGGCATCGCGTTCGGGTACGTGTGGCAGCCGGTCCAGCACGCGATCGACGCGGCCGGCCAGTGGCTGACGACGGCGGGCGCGATCGGTGCGTTCGTGTTCGGCTTCCTGAACCGCCTGCTGCTCGTCACGGGCCTGCACCACATCATCAACTCGCTCGCATGGTTCGTGTTCGGCAACTTCACGCCGCCCGCCGGCGGCGAGATCGTGCACGGCGACCTGCACCGCTTCTTCGCGGGCGACCCGACCGCGGGCACCTTCATGGCCGGTTTCTTCCCGATCATGATGTTCGGCCTGCCGGCCGCGTGCCTCGCGATGCTGCACGAAGCGCCGAAGGAACGCCGCGCGATGGTCGGCGGCCTGCTGTTCTCGATGGCGCTCACGTCGTTCCTGACCGGGGTGACCGAGCCGATCGAATTCAGCTTCATGTTCCTCGCACCGGTGCTGTACGTGATCCACGCGGTGCTGACGGGGCTGTCGCTCGCGATCTGCCAGATCCTCGGCGTGAAGCTCGGCTTCACGTTCTCGGCTGGCGCGATCGACTACGTGCTGAACTACGGGCTGTCGACGAAGGGCTGGATCGCGATCCCGCTCGGCATCGCGTACGGCGCCGCGTACTACGGGCTGTTCCGCTTCTTCATCCGCAAGTTCAACATGGCCACGCCGGGCCGTGAGCCGGCATCGGCCGACGCGGCCGCGGAATCGTATGCATCGGGCGGCTTCGTCGCGCCGGCTGCAGGTGCCGCTGCGGTTGCCGCTGCACCGCGTGCGCAACGCTACATCGCCGCGCTCGGCGGGGCAGGCAACCTGTCGGTCGTCGACGCGTGCACGACGCGCCTGCGCCTGACCGTCGTCGATCCGGAGATGGTCTCGGAGCCGGAACTGAAGTCGATCGGCGCACGCGGCGTGCTCAAGCGTGGCGGCAACAGCGTGCAGGTGATCATCGGGCCGGAGGCCGACATCATTGCCGACGAGATGCGTGCGGCCATCGGCAGCGGCGCAGCAGGCGCGGCATCGACGGCGACGGTCGCCGCGGCACAGCCCGTCACGGGCGCGGCCGCCGGCCCGCTCGATCCGGAGCCGACGCGCTGGCTCGCGGTGTTCGGCGGCGCGACCAACGTCGTGTCGCTCGACGCGGTCGCGACCACGCGCCTGCGGGTGGTCGTGCGCGATCCGTCGGCGGTCGATCGCGATCGTCTCGGTGCGCTCGACGTCGCGTGGGTGTCGCTCGATACGTTCCACATCGTCTGCGGCAACGCGGCGGCGCGCTATGCCGAACAGCTCGGCGCGCGCCTGCCGCCGTCGGGCAGCGGGGCGGCCGCACAACTGGCCTGATGCTGATGCGATGAAGCCGATCCGATCCGCGCTGCGGGTTCGGGCCGGCCGGCAAAACGAAAACGGCTTGCGATGCGTCGCAAGCCGTTTTTCTTTGGTGCGGGCGACGGCGCGATGCGTTCGCCTGCGTTGCGCCGTCGCTCCGCCATGCAATCGCTCAGCCGTTCACGGATTCGTCAGCGTGAAGGTTGGCTTCCGGTAGCCGACGCCGGCCCGGTCGAGCTTCGGCAGTTCGCGTTGCGTGAGCAGCGTCGCGAAGCCGGCCCAGTCGCGTTGCAGCGCGGCCGTGTCGACGTGATGCGTGTCGCCGCGCCTGAAGCGCACGCCGGCCGCATACGGCAGCTCCCAGTCGGCCCGGTGCCATGCACGCTCGGCGAGCGCGAGCAGCCGCGGATAGGCCATGTATTCGAGGAAGGTGTCGTTGCGCATCACCTCGCCCCACGCCTGCCCCTGCATGCCTTCGATGCGCGGCGCGGGGCCCGTGCCCGTCACCTCGAACGTGTTGCCGTCACGGTCGCCCATCACTTCGGCGTTCTGCGGCAGGTTCTCCGGCGCGAGCGAAAACACCTTGTACTCGTCCGTCGCGTGCGAGCCCCAGTAGTAGCCGCGCTCGCGCGGGTTGAGCGTGTACGGGAAGTCGAAGTACAGGTAGTCGGGCAGCGCGAGCACCGTCTGGTAGCCCTTGCCGCTCAGGTCGCGCGCGCTGTCCGATGCGCCCCAGAAGATCGTGTCCCACAGCGACACCATCACGTGGCGCGTGCTGAAGTCCTGCGGCCCGTTCGCATGCTTGATGCCGTCCTGCCACGCGGCCATCGTGTCGATCCCGTTCGCGCTGACCGCCGCGCTCACCTGTTGCGCGAAACGTGTCGGCAACTCGTCGATCGACTTGATCTCGCCGCGCTGGAGCAGTGCCGTGCACGCGGGCGAACGCGCCCACGGCTTGTCCTGCGCGGCGAGGTCGATGCGCCCCTTGTTCGGATCGGTGCCGTTCAGCGGCTGGAAGCCCCCGCCGAGGAAGATGTTCTTCGCCTCGTCGCCGCCGTAGTGCCAGGTGTGCAGCGGCGCCTGCGCGTCCGCATGCATCGCCGCGATCTCGCGGATCACCTTCGACGCGAAATTGAGCGCGCCCGGCACGCACGGGTTCAGGTCGCTGCGCCGGTCGTAGAACTGCACCGTCGTCAGGTTCGACGTGTCCTGCGGATCGAGCAGCCGGTATGCGTTCGCTTCCTGCTCGCGGCCGGCCGCATGCAGCCGCTTGTAGCGTGCCTCCATCGTCACGACGGCCGCCCGCGCATGCGCGGGCATGTCGATCTCGGGGATGATCTCGACGAAATGCGCGGCTGCGTAGCGCACCAGCGACACGTAGTCGTCGCGCGTCAGGTAGCCGCCGCCGGAGCGGTTGTCCGGGCCGGAGCCGAGCTGCGGCAGCAGGCAGCGCGTCTCGCTCGGGTCATGGCAGCGGCGCCCCCCGATCTCGGTGAGTTCGGGCAGGCCGGGAATCTCGATGCGCCAGCCCTCGTCGTCGGACAGATGCAGGTGCAGGCGATTGAGCTTGTACGCGCTCATCTGGTCGATCAGCCGGCGCAGTGTCGCCGGGTGCTTGAAGTTGCGTGCGAGATCGACGTGCATTCCGCGATGCGTGAAGCGCGGCGCATCCTCGACGAGCATCGCCGGGATCGGGCCGCCGCCGGCGGGCGCGAGCGAGTAGAGCGTCTGCACGCCGTAGTAGAGGCCGGCACGATCGTACGCTTCGATGAACGCGCCGCGCGGCCCGATCGCGAGCCGGTAGCCGCCCGGCGTCGCGATGTCGGCCGGCAGCCGGCGCGGCGCGACGGCGCCCCACACCGGCACTCG
>NZ_JAAGPC010000244.1:0-237 GCF_017104595.1 Burkholderia sp. Tr-20390
GAGACTGTGGTACAGGAACACAGTAGTTGGCGTGATAAATGAGGTTAAGGTAGATGTATCTATTGAGCAAGGTAGATGACATGAAACTGAATACAGAACAAAGAACCACATTACACTGATAAGTATGAGGAGAATGTGTTGTGACAGAGAAGAAGTGGGGATGCAAGGGGATAATGGTCAGTGAAGCGAAGAGAGAATGGAAGGATGCTAAAGCGGGAGCCATATGTTTTTTTTTTT